>JAQWBI010000006.1 GCA_028706475.1 Candidatus Cloacimonadota bacterium | reverse complement strand
TATGTATCTTCTGGATGAGCCCACTACCGGACTACACTTCGACGATATCAACAAACTGCTGAAAGTGCTGAAGAAGCTGGTTGCGATGGGGAATACTGTGGTAGTGATCGAACATAATCTGGATGTGATAAAATCTGCCGATTGGATCATCGACCTGGGTCCTGAAGGCGGGGAGGATGGAGGCAGGATACTGGCAGAAGGAAGTCCGGAAGATATCATGCAGATTAAGGACAGCGCCACAGGGCAATTTCTGAAGGTTCATTATGAGCGTGAAATGGCTGCCTTGGGCGAGCCGATAGCTGCAGAGGAAAAACCTCCGAAAAAGAAGAGTGCAATAAAGAAGGTCTAAGCGATGCACGTGAGATTCAGCTATCAGGCATTGACCGCGGGCAGATACGAAGTCGGCATTGCAGGAGACTTCACTCACTGGAAAATACTATCTCTGCAAGACTTTGGCGGACTGTACCTGATTGATTTTGACCTGAAACCAGGGCGCTATCGCTATAAATACATCATAGACGGGGTCTGGAAGACGGATCCTGCGAACAAGCTGCTGGAAGCAGATCCTTTCGGTGGTTTCAATTCTATCGTTGTGGTGGAAGAGGAAAAATCAGCACAAAACTGGGAAGAGGCTTTGGAAGCGGCTTCCGGGCAGGATGCTCGTTCGTTTATCAATTGTTATCGTCCGGCTCCGGATGCATTGGAACTGCGTTTCAGTTGGTATGCTGGCCTGGCAGATGAGATTTCGCTGATATTTTCGGATCAGGAACTGAACTTGTATCCACTTGGCCGAAGCAGCGGTTTGATGATCTGGCACCGGCAGATTCCAATTGAGCGCCCACGACGTTTCCATGTCCACATCAAGCATGGGAAGAATGCTGTCTATTTAGGTTTGGAAGGCTTTGTTCAACACAAAGAAGAGGTGTCTCCGCTAATGGTGGATCCCTCATCCTGGCCTGTGTTCGAAATCCCGGAGTGGCTGAAATCTTCCATCGCTTATCAGATCTTTCCGGATCGCTTTTGCAACGGTGATCCAAAGAATGATCCGGACTTCAGCGAGAGCTATTATCAGAGTAACAAGATCAAACCCAAAGCGGGGGAGTTGCTTGGTCCCCATTGTGAATATTTTCATCTGGTGAAAGACTGGCGGGATATCAGCGGGTTGAAACAAAGCCCCTGGCAGGAAGAAGGTATTCCGGATTGGCATTCATTCTATGGCGGAGACATTGCAGGAGTAATCCAACATCTTGATTATCTGGAAGATACCGGTATAAACCTAATCTACTTTAATCCTTTATGGGAGGCAAAGTCCAATCATAAATATGATGCAGCCCATTTTAAGAAGCTGGATCCACATTTTGGAAGCGTATCGGAACTTCAGAAGTTGGTGGTACTTGCGCATGATAAAGGTATCAGAATCATTCTGGATGTAGCATTCAATCATAGCGGTGAAGCTTTCTGGGCGTTCAGAGATACGGTTGAAAAGGGTCCGGATTCCCCCTATTGGCATTGGTACGATTGGTACAAGTGGCCTTTACCGGAGCCATTGCCCCCGGATTTTAAACCACGGGATTACTATCAATGCTGGTGGGGTATCAAGGATATGCCGGATCTGAACTATGACTTCTTGCGGCAACATCCCTTTGAAAACTACATCCGTGATATCAATAATGCAGAGGTCAATTGGGATCTGGTGAATCACATCCTGGATGCAGCATCGTGGTGGATATCCGAGATTGGGATGGATGGCTTTCGATTGGATGTACCGGATGAGGTACCCTGGTGGTTTTGGCAACTGTTTCGGGAGCGCATGAAAGCTTTGAAACCTGATGCCTGGCTGGTAGGTGAGATATGGAGCAATGCCCAGGCCTGGATTAGCGAAAAGTACTTTGATTCCGTGATGAATTATGCCTATTTTAAGAATCCGGTTTTGGAATTCTTTGTGCAAAAGCTGTGTAGCGCCAAGGAGTTTAAACTAAAGATAGAAGAGGGATTGGCGGCTTATCCGGCACATGCAAACCGTGTGATGATGAACCTGGTGGGCTCGCATGACACGCTGCGCATACGGCGTTTGGCTGAAGATGACATCCACAGAATCAAACAAGCGATATTCTTTCAGATGACCTTTGTGGGCATTCCTCACATCTATTACGGTGATGAAATCTATATGGATGGAGGCAAGGATCCAGACAATCGCCGTCCCTTTAACTGGGACTGGGAAGCCGATCCCAAGGCGGTGGAACTACGTAGTTTTTATCAGGAAATGATCCGCTTCAGAAGAGCACACAGATTGCTGTATGAGGGTGAATTCGAGTTTATAAGAAGCTGTCCTAGCATGATATCATATCGTCGCTATAATGCGAGGGAATGCCTGTATTGTGCCATCAATCTGGCAAATCAGGATAAAATGATGCCTGGAACGGGAGAGATATTGTTCGGTACCAATGCTCCGCGTAGATCTGCAGAAGGGATCATCTTGCCTCCGGGAGCTATGTGTATTCTAGGGTCATTTCAAGCATGAAGTGGCAATCTCTGTATTCCCACAGCAACCGGAGGGAGCTTTTTAAACCATTCTCCTCTTCCCCTTTGTTCGATCCAGTGTTGAAGCTGATATCAAGGTGTTATCATCCTGTGCTCACTCGATGATAACCCGATAATATCAGGTTCAAGTATCGATAATCCAGAGGAGGAATAAAGATTTTGAACCGTTTGGTAGATTATCTGCAAAACTGGAGTTTTGCAGCCCAGTTGCTAAACGACATTCGTATCTAGACGAGTCACGAGCTGAAATCCTACCACAGGAGAAGTCTTTGCACAGATAAGCCGGCTCTTTCAAAAACGGCTTTATGCTAACATGCAGTGATCAGGAATCAGTGTGGAGCACCTTGCTCACTCTGGGAGCACGGAGTCTGTGGCTGACGGGATAACCGGATCCTAAAAGCGGGCGCAGATAATAGCGGAAGTCGTCGGTAACATTGTTGCCCTCTGTATTAATAAAGTTATCCGGCATGTGGCGTGTCTTTCTAGCTACATCAGAGAGTTTTTCCAATTGATAGTTCACTGAATAGTAACCGGTTCGCTGGATTGATATGGAGCCATCCAGATTGTACCATAGAGCGTAGTGTGCAGCTCTTTCGCCTACCTCGCGGGCCTCGCGTTGATCCACATCCGAGACACAACCCAAAAACGAGCGTTGCAGATAGCCGAATGTATCGCTGCGAACGCGTTTGATCTTCAAGTTATCTCGTACAAGATCACAGAGCAGATCGCCCAACATTCCCGTTCCGGAAAGCTGTACATTACCATGAGCGTCGTGCTCCACATTCTTAGTAAGCTTTGCGATCATGGGGTTGCTGTCTGCATCGACAATACCCTCTGATACCGCTACTATACAACGGCCATTTTTCTCGTAAGCATCTTTCACGTCCTTCAGGAATTTCTCTTTACTGAAGGGGCGTTCCGGCACGTAGATCAGATGCGGACCGTCATCTGGATACTTTTGCCCCAAAGCAGAAGCAGCCGTTAGGAAGCCTGCATGCCGTCCCATCACTACTCCGATATACACACCGGGTAAGGCACGATTGTCCAGATTCACTCCGGAGAAAGCTGAGGCGACAAATCTGGCGGCAGAGCCATATCCAGGAGTGTGATCACTGAGGACAAGGTCGTTATCGATGGTTTTGGGAATGTGAATAGCCCGGAATTCATATTCGGCAAGCTGTGCCTGCTCATTCACGATGCGCACTGTATCAGAAGAGTCATTTCCGCCGATATAGAAGAAATATCGGACGTCGTGTGCTTTGAGTACCTTAAAAATCTCTTTGCAATAAGCTTCGTCCGGTTTATCGCGCGTGGAAAGCAACGCGCTGGAAGGAGTGTTTGCCACCTGTTCCAGATTGTGAGTAGTCTCCTGAGTAAGATCTATAAACTCTTCGTTAACAATGCCATGCACCCCATATAAAGCGCCATATACTCTGGTGACCTGGGGAAACTTGCGGGATTCCAAGGCTGCTCCCACCATGGATTGATTGATCACCGCAGTGGGACCACCTCCCTGGGCTATGACCACTTTTCCTTCGAGCTTCATCGATATCCTCCTTTGGGAATCTGCAACTTATTTCGATAATTCAAGCTTTAGAGACCCTCAGTATTTTGTCCAGCAGAAAATGCTTGCCTAAATCCGCTGTGATAAAAGAATGGAACGTGGAGGTAGTATGAGCTACATTGTACTTGCGCGCAAATACCGCCCGCAAAGCTTCTCTGAAGTATATGCACAGGATCATGTTACCAAGATCCTACAAAGCGCAATAGCGTCCGGACGTATTGCCCACGCTTATCTGTTTACTGGTCCACGCGGTGTGGGGAAGACCTCCCTGGCACGAATAATGGCCAAAAGTCTGAATTGCACTGAAGGCCCCACCACTCAACCCTGCAATATATGTACAAATTGCACAGAGATCACTGCTGGAGTGTCTCCGGATGTAATAGAGATAGATGGTGCCAGCAATACCGGTGTGGACGACATCCGGGAGCTGCAAAAAGAGCTGCTGTATGCTGCCAGCGGTTCGAAGTACAAGATCTACATCATCGATGAAGTACACATGCTCTCCAAAAACGCTTTCAATGCCCTGCTCAAGACTCTGGAAGAACCTCCGGAAAACGTTATCTTTATCTTTGCCACTACCGAACCACATAAGGTGTTGCCTACTATTATCTCTCGCTGCCAGCGCTACGATTTTAAGCGTATTCCCATCGAAGCCATTGTTGCTCGCTTGAAAGAACTGGCTGAAAAGGAAGAGATTAAAGTAGATGAAGAATCCCTATACCTAATAGCCCGTAAAGCAGACGGTGGGATGCGGGATGCTCTTTCTCTGATGGATCAGACCATTAGCTACTGTGCCAGCGACATTCAGATTGCTCAAGTGCGGCAGATCTTCGGTATCATCCCAAATCAACTCTACTACGATTTTATGTGCCGCATCAAAGAGCACGACGCCCAAAAACTGATCGTAAGCCTTCACCAGATCTTTGAAGAAGGTACAGACTTGCAGGAGTTCATCGCCAATATGATGGAATTCCTGCGCCTGGTTCTCTTATGCAAGTTAGGTATCCGGATTAACGACGTTAGCGCCGAAGAATTACCTCTATTTACAGAGGTCGCAAATATGTTCAGTCAAAACGACCTGATGTACATCATGAGTCAATTGGTGCAGACCCGTAACGATATCCGGCAAAGCAACAATCCCTATCTCCTGATCGAAGCCACTATGATCAAGCTTTCTCGGTTGGATGAGATTGATGATATCAGCAGCCTGATCAACTACCTCAGACAGAGTGGCCCAGATTCCCACACCATTACTGCTCCTGCAGAGTTATATCCGACCAGGGAACAACCGGCCAGAAAGGAGATACCGGCGAAACAGTCTGCTGAAAGCACTGAACCAAGAGAACGCGTGGAGCAGAGCAAGGAGTTACCACGTCCCGAAGCCTCTATCGAAGGGCTAAAGGCAAATTGGACAGATTTGACTTCGAGGATTCGTAAAAGCAGCCAGTTGGCAGGCTTGGCCTTCAAGTCTTCTGAAATACTCAACATGACCGATACTGTGATTACACTGAAATTGGATACTGCTACCAATTTCAACGCGCTCAAAGCTCATCTGGAAAGGATAGAGAATATCATCAGCGATGTATTTGGTAAAGCCCTGAGAGTAAATCTGAAGCTGGAAGAAAAAGACTCCCCGAGCAAAGTGGAGATCAAGCGGAAAAGCATTGAAGATATCGCAGCTGAGAATCCAGAACTGAAGAGCTTTATTGAACAAACAGAAGCGAGGTTGGTCTGATCTTTACTATTTTATTTGCCATTGTGAGCGTTGTTTATCTGACAGTATTGCTGAGGGTACTACGCTCAATGAGGCGCAGTTTACCACCTAAAGCAGCATTGAATCATGCACCTGAACCTATCAGTGTGGTTATCGCAGCCAAGAATGAGGCACAGTATCTGCCCCGCTTATTGACATCTCTGGCACAGCTGTTACCCATTGATGCACCTTATGAGATCATCATCGTAAACGACCATTCCACAGATGACAGTATGGATATTTTAAAAAACTGGGATGGGCAGTTTAATATTCGGGTTCGGGACTATACAGAAGACACCGATGGGATAATCGGCAAGAAAGCTGCTCTGCAAATAGGAATCGACACTGCAAAATACGATATTCTGGCTTTCACAGACGCAGATTGCATCCTGCCCGAAACCTGGTTACAAGAGATCTCCCGACAGATGAGCCCGCAAACAGATTACATATTGGGATACAGCACCATTATTCCTGAAGTGGGAGAGAGCAATCTGAGCCTGGTCAATTTTGAACGCAGTATATACTATATTTTGGCAGGTGCGGGGATATATGAACGAAAACCTATCACAGCCATGGCCTGTAATCAAGTATATCGAAAAACTCTGTTTCATAAAGCTGGAGGATTCAATGGAATCGGCCACCTTATGAGTGGTGACGATGACCTGCTCTTGATGAAGATGATGCCTTATGTACGAGAAGCATACTACAATCCTTCCCCAGCCATGCAGGTTGTGAGCGTGGAAGGTAAGAGCATCACCAAACTACACAACAAGAATATCCGCCGGGCTTCAAAGTTTCGCTACCATCCCAGATACTTGAAGCGCTTATCCGCTTTTATGTTTTGCTATTTTATTCTGTTTTACGCTGCTATCATTATGCTTGTTATTGGCAGAGGGAACCTCGCTCTTCTAGGGATTGTAGCCTTGAAATCAATTGTGGAACTGTGCATATCACAAAGCCATCTTGTTTTGGTTCGTAAAACCCATCTGGGGATACTCTATTTCACGCAAATCTTTGTATTTCCTCTGCAGTTTATCTATTATGGCATTCGCGGTAGCATAGGCAGTTATAAATGGAAGTAGTATAACTAAATGGGAGCCTGATCGATAGTGTATCATGAATGAGCCATCTTCATTAATGACCGATTTGATGAGCTCTATTACCAGGTTCTGAGATTCACAAGAAAGCATTTGAACTTTAATCGTTGATTTTCATTGACAAAAGCTCCATATCAGTTTTATGTGATAATAAAGACCAAATAATGGAGTCCAAAATGCTAAGGCAGATACTACTATCAAAGCTTCACCGGGCTACGGTGAAAGAGTGTGATATAAACTACAATGGCAGCATAAAAATCGACGAAGAGCTGCTTGAAGCCAGTGGTATGCACGAGTATGAACGTGTAGAAGTGTTCAATATAACCAATGGTAACCGTTTCAGCACCTACATCATCAAAGGTGAAAGAGGAAGTGGGATGATCGGTATCAACGGCGCTGCAGCACGTCTGGCTCAAGTAGGTGACAGGATAATCGTGATTAATTACGGGATATTGAATGATGCTGAATTGCTGTCTCACAAACCGCGTATCCTGATCCTGAACGAGAACAACAAAGTAGACTCTATTATCTAGCCATGCAATTAATTACTTCTCTTGCTCTGATGTCGGCCCTTCGGCATGCACCAGAAGCACGAGTGGGCTTCGTACCCACTATGGGCTACCTTCATGAAGGTCATCTGAGCTTGGTGGACGCATCCATCCAGAACTGCGATATCACAATCGTTTCTATCTTTGTGAATCCCACCCAATTTGGCCCCAATGAAGACCTGGCCAGTTATCCCCGGGATATTGACCGGGATCTGGCACTATTGAAGCAACATGGTGTGGATTACGTGTTTCTGCCTGATGCTGAAATGATGTATCCTCAGCCTTACCACACCTGGGTGGAAGTCAGTGAGCTGTCGGGCATCCTGTGTGGGGCAAGCCGTCCCGGTCATTTCCGAGGAGTATGCACTATTGTGCTGAAGCTGGTGAATCTGGTCAAACCGCATTATATGTATATGGGGGAGAAGGATTTTCAACAGCTTACCATCCTAAACGTGATGCTAAAAGACCTGAATATGAACACGTGTATCGTGGGTTGTCCCATAGTGCGAGAAGCTGATGGCTTGGCAAAAAGCAGCCGTAATGTGTACCTTAGCAATGATGAACGCCAAATCGCATTATGTCTGTCCCAGGCTTTACTGAAATCAAAGAGCGCTGCTGTTGCTGGTTGCCGAAAAGCCTCAGAACTCATCGATATTGCTAGGGCAGATATCGTAGCGGCAGGCGCGAAAGTTGACTATGTGGAGATTGTCCATGCAGGAGATCTGAGTAAAGTGGACATCATCGATGAATACAGTCGCATGCTGATCGCTGCCTATGTGGGGAAAACACGGCTTATCGACAATATGATGTTGCTCTGAGTCTTGTTTATTCAGTGTCCGGTTTCATTATCTTCCATCAATATATACCATACTAACGAAAGCTTGACAGATCAAGGCCATGCAAAAAACTGGCATTTCATATATAAATAAGTAAACTATAGTCAATTGCGAAAGTGGCGGAATTGGCAGACGCGCTGGACTTAGGATCCAGTAGGTTCACTCCTGTAGGGGTTCGAGTCCCCTCTTTCGCACCATTAGCTGGAATTTATCTAAGGAGAATATAGTGCAGGTAGAATTTAATGTCATCAATGCGGTAAGTAAAGAGATCAACATCACAATCCCGGCCGACGACGCCACCAAAGCTTGGGAAAAGTACCTTCGCAAGGCAGCCAACCAGGTGGATGTACCTGGCTTTAGGAAGGGTAAGGCTCCTCTTACTCTGATCGAAAGAACTCATGGTACTCTATTGAAGGATCACTTCTTGAAAGATAGCGTGAACGACTACTTTGAAGTAGCCGCTAAAGAACATGATATCGATTATCTACTGTTTCCGGACGTGAAAGATGTACAATGGGATAAGGGCTGCGATATGCAGATCAAGATAGAAATCGAGCATGAACCAACCCTCGAATTCAAACAGTTGGACAACCTTGATGTACCCTACAATCCCATCACGCTGGACAGTGAAGTAGATAAATACTTGGAAGAATTGAAACAAAACAACGGAACTGTAGTAGATGCAGATGAAGCCATCGAAAATGATCATGTAAATGTAGAGCTCAGCTTCAGTCTGGAAGGCTCTGAACTTACCAGAAATGCGTCCTTCTTTGCCGGAGAGTACCCCGAACACAGAGCTCTGCCGGAATTGATCGGTAAAAAGATTGGGGACAGCTTTGAAAAAGAACTCAGCGGCATGGATATCAAGCTGGTATCTCGGGACAGTTCTTTAAATCTGCCCAACGCAAGTAATTACACCGTGAAGATCATGATCAACTCCATCGAAAGGATGCAGTATCCGGAGCTCAACGACGACTTTGCCAAAGACATGGAATTTGACGATATGGCAGCTATGCGCGCTAAAATATCCGAAGATATGAGATTGGCAAACGAGCATAAAAACATCGATGTGGCAAACTACGCCATTGTAAATAAACTCTATGTGGACAACAACTTTGAGCTTCCGGTTAAAACCATTGGTTATTTGGCTCAGCAAGAAGCCCAGCGTAATCCAAACAAGCAGTATCATCAGTTTCTGGAATATCAATACAGGATGCAGATCTCTCAAGAGATGGTGACTATGTACATCCTGAACCAGCTACGCAAGCAGATGGAAATTGAGATTAGCGACGAGATGTTCGACGAATATGTGAAGCATGAAGCGATTCTTGCGGATAACACCGTGGAAGCATACAAAGAAAAGCACAAAGACGAGATTTCCGGTGATGAATACCGTAATGGCGTGAAGAACTTCTATATCCTGCGTAAGTTGGCTGAAACTGCCCATTTCTTCATTCCTGAGCCTGAACAGATACCGGAAGAAATCACAGAAGCCGAAGCTGTCGCCGTTGATAGTGACAATGCCGAAGCTAAAACGGAGTAAAAATGAACTATATCCCAATGGTGATCGAACAAGTAGGCCGCGGAGAACGCGCTTATGACATCTACAGCCGGCTGCTAAAAGACCGAATCGTGTTTGTGGGCGGTGGTATAGATGATACAATGGCAAATACGGTCGTAGCGCAATTACTGCATCTGGAAGGCGAGGATGCGTCCAAGGACATCTATATGTACATCAACAGTCCCGGTGGCAGCATCAGTAGCGGATTGGCAATCTATGATACCATGCAATACATTAAGCCTGCTGTTTCCACTATCTGCATCGGCATGGCTGCTTCTATGGCAGCGGTATTGTTGGCAGCGGGAGCAAAAGGTAAACGTACGGCTTTGCCCAATAGCCGGATTATGATTCATCAACCTTGGGGCGGAACTCAGGGAAGAGCAGCAGATATCGAGATTCAAGCGAAGGAAATCCTATACCTGCGTGGTAGAATGAATGAGATACTGCACAATCATACAGGCAAATCCATCGATCAGATTGCCATGGATACTGATCGGGACTATTTCCTGAGCGCAACTGAAGCCATGGAATACGGTCTCATCGACGAGATTCTGGTACGCAGAGACGAAAAATAGGAGAAATAGTTTGGACAAGAATAAAAACTTGAGCTGTTCCTTTTGCGGGCGCAGTGAAGATGATGTGAAAAACCTTATTCGTGGCATTGCCGGTAATATCTGCGATGAATGCATCGAGATGTGCCATACCATCGTAAATGCCAATACTCAGGATAAGGAAATGGAAGACTTCCAAATGCCGTTACCCAGCCAGATTAAAGGCTATCTGGATCAATACGTGATCGGCCAGGATAACGCCAAAGAAATCATCGCCGTAGCGGTCTATAATCACTACAAGCGAATTTTCCGCCAGACCGATAAGGATGAGATCGAATTGGAGAAGAGCAATATCCTCATGATCGGTCCCACCGGCAGCGGAAAGACACTCATCGCTCAGACGCTTGCCCGCTTTTTGAAGGTTCCTTTTGCCATTAGCGACGCAACCACTCTTACTGAAGCTGGATATGTGGGTGAAGACGTGGAGAACATATTGGTGCGCTTGCTGCAAAATGCAGATTATGACGTTGAACGTGCCGAAAGAGGTATCGTTTACATTGATGAGATCGACAAAATCTCCCGTAAAAGCGAGACTCCGTCGATTACCAGAGATGTATCCGGTGAAGGCGTACAACAAGCGCTTTTGAAGATTCTGGAAGGTACCAAGGTGAATGTACCGCCCAAAGGCGGACGTAAACACCCGCAACAGGAATTTATCGAGATCGATACTAAAAACATCCTTTTCATTGCTGGTGGTGCTTTCTTCGGCTTGGAAAAGATCATCAAAGAACGTACTGATAAAAAAGCTATCGGCTTCGATGTGGACTTGGGTATCAAGCAGGATGAGACAAACATCTTTGACCTCACAGGTCCTCAGGATCTGCTTCGTTATGGGCTTATCCCGGAGCTTATCGGGCGCATGCCGGTGATCTGCACTCTACATGAACTTAGTGAAGAGGCTCTGATTGATATCCTCACCGAGCCCAAAAATGCCATCTGCAAGCAATATGTAAAGCTGTTTGAGATGGATGGGGTGCAATTGGGATTTGATACCGAAGCCCTGAAAGAAATCGCTCGCATTGCGTTATCCCAAAAAACCGGAGCCAGAGGACTGCGCTCAATCATGGAACGCTTTATGCTGAGAATTATGTACAGCATCCCGGATCGTGCCGATATCCAGACCTGCCGCATCACTAAAGAAGTTGTATTGGATAAAGGCGATCCAGTATACACCTTTATAAAACCGGTTCGCTCCAAAACAAAGGCGGTAGCCGAATAAGAGTAGCGTGAGATGCAGAGAGTCTCCAGAATAATTGTGGCGCTGATGATGCTAGTCATTAGCGCCTGTTTACATGAACCAGAATTGGAGATACAAAAACAGCGACATATTCTTTATAACTGCCCAACATATAATTCTGGATCAGTCCAAAGCTTATAGTTTTCTCGGCCAAACCAGCTGATGTCGTAGCTCCTCAGTCTTCAAATCCAGAACTGGAACGGGTATCGTCTACCACCAGCATCCAAAGCTTACTTGAATTGTTGAAATATCTCCACTTGTCTCAATTACATTTCTTCTGTTATTGATTAATCTTCTTGACATCAAAAGCGGGAGTATGAGTTATTCTACTTTACAGAATAAGGTTCGTACCTATGAACTGGGAGGTTCACATGAGAAAGTATCACAGAATTATATGTTACTTTGTAGTGATTCTATGTTGCTTTCTTGGTCCTCAGACTGGCCTGGCACGAGCGAATGTTGCTAGAGGAAAGCAGTAGTCACTTACTATCATAGATTTTATCAGCAAGGAAGTTAAAGGCATGAATGCGGATGGGATTGGTGATAAAATGGAGCAAATCTTTAGCTCCGGGCTTTACTCTGATGAGCGCAACTCCGGTTATTGTACACTTTCTGCCAATCGCGGGCTGGAAATGGATCTACCTTCAGCTCACTACCAATATAAGCTTAGAAAGATAAGAGTATATTACGAGAAGAGCCATCCCAAAATGAGCCTGAGTGCGGAATTGAGGATTCAATACAGTTCAGGATCCACATACAATCTACCGCTGAAGATACAATGCCCCGTTACCGGTATCGCAGATTTCTTCCCCGGTTATAATGACAAGGAGTTCTCAGCTTCGGGATATTATTTTGAGCTAAAACCAAAGCAGTCATTGGGCTTGTTCAATTTTGGAGCAAAGGACTATCTTTGCCTGCAGCAGGTTGAACTATTTTGGGAGAATTAAGCTTCCAGCATGTAGCAACTGCTCTGAGATCAGTTTACTAAATAGCTCATCAAATCTTGCAAGGAATTTGCTGGACATAAGCTGCACTACCCAAAAAATGACTCATAGAACTAAGAATACTGAATATGGAGTTTATGATGAAGCAAGAGATTGTGATCCCACGTAGAGAGAAGCTATTGGATTCGCTGAAGGAGTTTGATTCCGTAATCCTCTTTGCCGAGCGTGAAGCAAAACTGGAGAAGTATAAACAAGATAACAATTTCCTTTACCTTACCGGACTTGAAATCCCCAATGCCATCTATTTTGGGCTGAAGACAGGAAATGGCAACAGGGAATGTCTTTTTATCCAACGCAACGATCCCGATCGCATTGTCTGGGAAGGTAAAAAGATGGAGAAAGATGAAGCTGCGGAGATTAGTGGCATCCGGAATGTAATGTATTTAGACGAGTTTGAGTGTTTTTTGTCGGATTATTGTCCGGTTATCTATCGCATCTATTCGAACATTGGCCAGCAAGTGCTAAATGCTCCTCTTTCTTATGCAATGTTCCGTCTGCAACCGGTTCGGGAACGTTATCCCCAGATCGCCATTCAGTGCATCACGGAAGTCATGATGCCGCTGCGCAAAGTTAAAAGTGATTGGGAGGTAGTGCAGCTCCAACGGGCTATAGACATTACCGGCAAAGGTATTATAGACATCCTGGAGTCCGCTCAGGCCGGTATGATGGAGTATGAACTTGAAGCAATTCTGTTTTACCGTATTCAACGCAGCGGCTTGAAAAGCTGGGGATTTGCTCCTATTATCGCGTCGGGAATAAATGCCACCACCTTGCATTACGAAAAGAATGAATGTCAGATAGGTCCCAATGATCTGGTCTTGATGGATGTAGGCGCTTCATACATGAACTATTCGGCAGATATCAGTCGTACATTTCCCATTAGCGGAACATTCACCGAACGCCAGAAACAAGTTTACAGCGCTGTCTTACGCGTGCAAAAGGAAATCATCATGATGATTGCCCCAGGGGTGAAGCTCAGTAATTTGCAGATGAAGACCCGCGATTTGATTGCCCATGAACTGATTGAGCTTGGCCTCATCGAAGAAGCCAAAGATGTTACAAAGTATTATATGCACGGCGTAAGTCACTTCCTGGGTATGGATACTCACGATGTCGGTGGCAGAGAGGCAGTTTTAGAGCCAGGCAATGTGATTACTGTAGAACCGGGAATATACATACCGGAAGAAGTTATCGGGGTACGTATTGAAGACGATGTGCTGGTTACTCAGGCAGGCTATTGTGTACTTAGCCAAAATATCCCCAAGGAGATCGATGAACTGGAAGAGATCATGAAGGCCAAACAATGAAGGCGATTTATCCCGGGACTTTTGATCCCATTACTTTGGGTCATCTGAACATATTGGAAAAGGCTTCCCGTATGTTCGACGAAGTTATTCTAGCTGTTGCGGACTACACTGCCAAGCAGAATTACTTTAGTCTGGAAGAGCGTGTGGAGCTTTGTACACAATCCAGCGCGCATCTTTCGAACGTAAAGGTACTCAATTTCTCTGGATTGGTTGTGGATTTTACGCATTCACAGAATAGTAGAATAATGATCCGAGGTCTTCGTGCCGTTTCAGACTTTGAATATGAGCTTTCGCTGGCCCTTACGAACACGAAGTTGAAACCGGAGATTGAGACCATCTTCCTGGTACCAAGCTTACGATACATGTATCTTTCATCTTCCATGATCCGTCAATTGGCAGAATTGGGTGCTGATCTTCATGACTTCGTGCCCCCAGCTGTGAATCTGGCACTAAAATCCAAATTTAACTAGAGGCATAGTGTATGGCGAAAAGAAAGGACAACAGCGAACCAAGCAGCATTTCCGAGCGTAAGCTCCCTTCAGACATCAATGCCGAAGCCGCAGTGTTATCTGCCATGGTGATAGATGCTGATGTAGTTAGCAAAGGCATCGAGAAACTGCAGGAGGGATTCTTTGCCAGAACTGCACACAAGCTGATCTTCAGAACCATCTGTGAGCTTTTCAACGATGGCATCGAAGTGGACGTGCTTACACTAATCAACAGGTTGGAGCGAAACAATCATCTGGAGAAGATTGGCGGTATCCCATATATAAATGAGATTGCAGACATTGTAGTCTCCAGTGCGAACTTCGAGTATCACCTGAACATTGTAACCGAACAAGCCCTATTGAGACACCTTATCGTGGCATGCAATGGCATCATTGAATCTTGCTATAGCTCTGTTTCCCCTGTAAAAACAATAGTTGATGAAGCTGAGCAAGCTATCTTTTCCATTGCAGAATTGCCCCATCATCAAGGCTTTATAAAGATCGACCAAATCTCAAATGAAGTCCTGCACAATATCGACCAGATTGCTTCCACCAAATCCCCGGTTACCGGTATCGGAAGCGGTTTTGGGGATCTGGACCGGCTTACCGGAGGTTTCCGTCCCGGACAGTTCATTATCATCGCTGCCCGACCCGCTATGGGGAAGACTTCTCTGGCTTTGAACATAGCTTCGCATGCAGCAGTAAACCTGAAAAAGAAAGTAGCGATTTTTACCATGGAAATGGCTGCGGATGAAGTAATTATGAGGATGTTCTCATCTGCCTCCGAGGTCAATATGGATAGCATGCTCAAGGGCTACGGGATGAACGAAGAGAAATTGACCCGAATCATGCAGGCGGCGGAAGTACTGGGCACAAAACATATTTACATTGATGAATCAGGAACCAATACTCCGCTGGATATCCGAGCCAAGACCCGACGTCTTGCCGCAGAAGTGGGAGGTTTGGACCTGATAGTGATCGACTATTTGCAACTGATGGGGCTAACCAAAGACAGGGATAACCGTCAACAGGAGATTTCCGAGATATCTCGCGCAATGAAGGTACTGGCCAAAGACATGAAGATCCCCGTGATTGCTCTGTCGCAATTGAACCGAATGCTGGAAAACCGCGAAGACAAGCGTCCCCGGCTGGCGGACTTAAGAGAATCTGGAGCTATAGAGCAAGATGCCGACTTGGTGATGTTTATCTATCGCGATGAATACTACTACCCAGAGAAGACGGAAAAGCCCGGTATTGCGGAGATCATCATTGGCAAAAACCGTCATGGCTCTACCGGCTCTACTGATCTGGGTTTTGATAAGGAATATACCCTGTTCAGATCTTTGGATCTGAGCGAAGACCGCTGATATGTGGGCAGATCTGTTTGCAGGGATTGGTGAGTATAGCATCTTCATTGGTCGCAGTCTGCGCGGATTAAAGGCTTTACCTAGGCGTCGCCTGGAATTCCTGATCCAGTTCAAGCGGATTGGTTACGATTCATTGTTTCTGATAATGCTTACTGCCGCTTTCACCGGTTTGGTTACTGCTCTGCAGGCAGTATATCAATCCAAAGGTTATATCCCCCTGAATCTGTTAAGTGTACTGATCGGAAAATCGACCATGGTAGAGCTTGCACCAGTGCTCACAGCTCTGGTTCTTACCGGCAAGATCGGTGCGGCTATGGCAGCGGAGATCGGCTCCATGAAGGTTAGTGAACAGATCGATGCTCTGCACAGCATGAATGTAAATCCACACGAGTTCTTGTATATGCCACGTATTCTTGCTGGAGTGGTGACTTTTCCCTTGATCACCATATTTGCCAATGCCATCAGCATCCTCTGTGCCTGGTACTTTTCTTTTCTCAGATATGGTCTTCATTATCATACGTTTTTTACTGGAATGAGAGCTTACTTCGAGCCCTTTGATCTATGGAGCGGCTTGTTGAAATCCATCGTATTCGGTTTCATCATCACTTCTTTGGCTTGTTTCTTTGGCGATCGTAGTTATGGAGGCGCTGAGGGTGTAGGTAGATCCACCACGCAGACAGTTGTTTACAGCTCTGTAGCGATCCTTATTATGGACTTTATTGTAGCATGGATTCTATTCGGATCGATGTAGGTACCTTTATTCTGGCATTGTTGCTGCTTTTCCAATTTGCTTGTACGAAGGAAGAGCCCCAAGCATCCGCAGATAGTAAATCTGCGCAGTCTGGTCTCCTCAGGCTGGCTGTTACCAAAGAGTTTCGCAGTTCCGGGCTGGAAGCTACAATTATCCCCGAATTTGAGAAAGAACTCAAATGCAAGGTAGAGCTAAGACTCTACGAAAATCATGCATCGCTTGCTCAGGGTTTTATTGACGCCGCAGACAGTCTGGACGTGGTTCTGGGTATTCCTTCGGCATTCTCTGCATTTCTGGATCCGGAAGTACATTTTAGCCCCTATTTACCCAAAGCAGTGGACGAGATGAACCGGGATTGCGTGGAGGATCAAGATTATCGCCTTATTCCCTACGGCTTTTCTTACCTGGGTTTGCTCTACAATAGTGAGTTGCTTGCAGAAGCGCCAAAATCCTTCGGTGAGTTGCAGGACGATAAATACCTGAATCAGATGGCTATGGTAGATCCCTCTCACAGCGGTCCGGGCAGGGCTATGCTGCACTGGTGTATGGCTCTTTTCGGTAAAGAAGGTTATCCTCAGATGCTGCGGGCATTACGCAAGAATGTATTTCGCAATTATTCCAGTCAGGCAGAAGCGTTGGCTGCCGTCAATAGCGGCGAATGTACCATGATGCCCGGATTGATCACTTTGGCAGCCAGGCAGAATGAGCAAATGCAAGAAACCAGCAAATTGGATTTTAAAGTCTTTAGTGAGGGAAGCTATTTGTACTCGGAGTGTATCGCAATCTTGCAAGAATCCCAAAATCCAGCCTTAGCAGGTGCTTTTGTGGATTTTATCCTCAGAGAATCTGCTCAGAAGATGATTGTGTATAAACTGGGGCTTTTCCCTGCAAATCGGAAAACACTGCTCCCCACGGCTTTTAGTCGTGTGCCGCTCTCACCCTGGCTGGTAAATTCCAGCTTGACCAATGTTCAGATCGCAGAACACACGGAAGAATGGCTGGATGACTGGGCGTTGATTTTCGGCGGTTACTAGCCCTGTTGTCCCCCTGTTGTTCAACGTACCATGAAGCAGATATCATCCCGTTATCAAGCAGTGTTCACTCGATCATGACAGCTTTATATCAGATTCAGCACCGGATAATGTATAGGGAGGGAGTATGGGGCGACAGAGTGGTAAAAGTAGTTCAAACCAGGTTTACATCATCGGTTCTGGCAAAGACCTTGACGGATTTTCAGCAGATGAAAAGCCTTGCTGGAAAGAAGGAGTAATCTTATGAAAGTAGATACCATAATAATAAATGCCGGGCAAATAGCTACCATGCAAAGCGCTCACAAGGGCAAATATGGCGCAGAGATGAATGATGCCGGAATCCTGAAAAACGCAGGTATCGCAATCCACGACGGAGTGATCGTCGAGATTGGTTCCAGCGCTGAAATAGAAGCTAAATACAACTGGGATGAGGCAATAGACGCCAAGGGTTGCTTCATTAGCCCCGGTTTTGTGGATAGTCATAGCCACCCAGTGTTCGTACACACTCGAGAAGATGAATTTGCTATGCGTCTTGCTGGAAAAAGCTACGTGGAAATAGCCTTGGCCGGAGGTGGGATTCGCAGCAGTATAGCTTCGGTAAGAGCAGCATCGGTTGATGAATTGGTGGAGCTTTCCTTACCTCGAATTAAACGTATGATTGAACTGGGTACTACGACCCTGGAGGCCAAGAGCGGTTATGGGCTGGATACCGAGAGCGAACTGAAACAATTGGAAGCGATCAAGCGTTTGAACGAGACTCTTCCCATCGATATTGTTGCGACCTTTATGGGTGCTCATGAGTATCCGGCGGAATACAAGAACGATCATGAAACCTACCTAAGGTTACTCACCGACGAGATGATCCCTGCGGTTGCAGAACAGGGAATTGCGGAGTTTTGCGATATCTTCACCGAGGCACACGTCTATAGCATCGATGAATCCCGGAGAGTAATGAGCAAAGCCAAGGCTGCTGGCATGAAATTAAAAATGCATGCGGATGAGATCGAGGCCATTGGCGGTGCAGAGCTTGCAGCGGAAATGGGCTGTATCTCCGCAGATCATCTGGGGGCTTGTTCGGATATTGGGATCAAGCTGATGAAGGAAGCCGGTGTAGTACCGGTGCTTTTACCAGCGACTCTGTTTTCGCTGAGATCAAAGACTTACGCCCGTGCCCGTGATATGATCAATAGTGGTCTACCCGTAGCTATCGCAACGGATTACAATCCGGGAAGCTGCAATTGTGATAGTATGGCTCTTACCATGAGCCTGGCATCGCTACAGATGGGAATGAGCCCCACTGAGTCCATGTGTGCGGCTACAATCAATGCCGCTTGTGCTTTGGACAGACAGGGCAGTATTGGCTCTTTGGAAGCGGGAAAACTTGCGGACATCATCATGTGGGATATTCCCGGACTGAACTTCATTCCTTACCATCTGGGCTCTTCTCACATCCTCAGAGTATTGAAAAGGGGAAAAACAGTTTTTAGCACGCAGAGATATGGCACTAAATAGTTACAACATTTCGGACACACTGCATCACTCCAGACGCTTTCTGCTATATAAAGCAAGCAGAATCAGCGATGGCAAACAGGTATTGATAAAAACTCAAGATCCTGCTCAGATTACCGATAGAAACCTTGCGGAAAGCCTGAAATCAGAAGCAACACAAGCACTGAACCTGGAGCATCCAAACATCCGTAGAACTATCGGATGCTTCGAAGAAGGGCTGGGAGTTTATCTCGTTGCCGAGTTTGCAGAGGGTAAGGCTCTGGGTGAAATCCTGTCAAACAGACAACCGGAAGTAAGCGAAGTTCTTGCCTGGGCAAAAGGTATTTTAGCTGCTTTGATATATGCGGAAGAGCGGGGATTGGTACACGAAAACCTGAATCCATACAATATTGTGATAGATTCATCCGGTAATCCAAAGCTGATCGGGTTCGGTAAGAATCGACCGGCATGGAAGCACTCGGAGGGTAATTTCAAGTATCCTCTGCCGATCCTTTATGTAGCTCCGGAGATCTTTAATACTACCCGGTCTCATAGCAATTCTGATCTCTATTCCTGGGCAGTGATTGTGTATCAGGCAATGTGCGGACAACTGCCCTGGAAACTGGATAGTTTTAGCTCGCCCGAAGAACAAAAGCATCAAAGCTTCAGCAGGGCAATACAGTTGCCGGGAATGGGGAGGATGCCGGATTGGCTGTATGGCATTCTATTGAGTTGCCTAAAGCTGGATCCCTATGAACGCACAGAGAATCCCAAAGCTTTGCTTGAGTTGTTGCAAAATGAAATGCCGGATTATGATTGGGCATTTCCAGAAACGTCAGGCGAGACTCAAGATGAAGCTCCAGAAGATCAAAGCACGGCTGCAGAGAATACCACCATCGAGCATCCAGCGGAAGATGATTCCCCTGATGAACCCGAAATAGAAATTATACAGATATCTCCCTTTATCGCACCTGAACCTGATGGCACCCTGATCTCACAAATATTGGCCAAAGCTGAAGCTGAGATGAATGTATCTCCAAATCCCGGGGAAGAGCTTATCCCTGAAGCGGTTGTAGTATCTCCCCTCCGTCCCCCGGAACCAGATCCGGCCTTGATAGCTGCCATCCTTGCTAAAACAGAACTGATACCGCCTGTCCCAGAAATTTTAGAAGATCAAATCGAAGAACAACCGTTACAACCCTCTCTGGAGCCAAGTGAAGAAGAAAAGCCCATATTTGAGGCTCTAAAAGAATCTCTGGATGCACCGGCAGAAAGCATGCCTGCACCGAATCATATCCTTGATGAGCAGAGCTTTGGGGATGAGACAGCAGTAGAGAACATCGAAATAGAAAACATCGCACCGGAGATGGTTGTTTCAGAACCACTGCTTCCCAAGGAGCAGGACCATCTGAGTTCTGTGAAACCAGAACCCGAAGTGGTTCCCAAACAGGATGATGTACCTTCTGTCCAGAATAAGCACACAGTAAAGTATGAACCTATCGAGATTCAGGAAGAAGAGCATCTTGACATCGGTTCTATGAAGAAAACCTTTCGGATATTGATGATTATGAGCCTCTTGATTGGTTTGTATGTTCTGGTGCAATATGTTCTCTTGAGGGAAAGACCCAGTTTTATAAGCCCGGAACCGGATATTGAGATAGAAGAAATTTTGAAGCAAGAGTTAGCAGAAAATCATCCAATCGAGATGCTGCTTGTCCCTGCTGACACATTGATCATGGGGAGTATCGGCCCTGATGCCGAAGCAGACGAATTTCCTCTGCTTACAGTTCCGCTGAAGTCATTTATGATCAGTGCTACTGAGATCTCTCAGAAGCAGTGGAAAATGGTGTTCGAAAACAACCCTTCGCTGTTTAAGGGCGATGATCTGCCGGTGGAGAATGTGTCTTTCTACGATGCTATTGAGTTCTGTAATGCCAAGAGCCTGAAGGATGGGCTATCTCCGGCTTATGACTACCTGGGAGCTGAAATTGTCTGCGATTTTGAAGCAAACGGATATCGCTTGCCCACAGAAGCGGAATGGGAGTTTGCCGCAAAGGGGGGAGACGGTATGGACTTCTCGCTGTACAGCGGCTCAAACATTGCTCCGGAAGTGGCATGGTATGCTCAAAATTCTGGGGCTGAAAGCCATAAGGTGGGCTCAAAAAAAGCTAATGCACTGGGTTTATACGACATGAGCGGCAATGTCTTTGAATGGGTCTGGAACTGGTATGCACCTTATAGCCATAGGATATCAAATCATTATCTAGGCCCTGAGACTGGAACGGACAAAGTAATCCGGGGAGGCTCATGGTATCATAACGATACTCTATTACGTAATACTGCCAGGCTATACGCAAAGCCCTTTTCCAAGACATCCTATATTGGTTTTAGAGTGGTTCGCAGCAAGTAAGGTTCAAGTGGATAAAACTCTCACAATAAAAGGATCTCCGGCAGGGGGTTACCGAAGATCCTTTGGTTTTGGATTCGCAGTACAACTCTTGGGGGGAGAGTTGTTCCTGCAGAGATTAGGAACTAATCCAGAGCTTTTAAAAAGCTGGGAACATCTGTGCGCAGAGCTTTAATCCTATTTGTATCGTTAGCTCCGGCAGAAACGCTCTTTTCTTCCTCAGTATTCTTGTTTATTCCCAGAGTTCTGAAGATGTCTTTTACATCGTCTTCAATGGAAGTAGCCGATATGTCTGGTTTCATATTTTCAACTTTAGGACTTTCAAAACTAGGAAAATCTACTACTTTACCGCTCAAATTCTCCTTCTCAAGTCCAGTAGCAATAATGGTTACGGAGATCTTGCCAGTCATATTGGGATCCAAAATTGCGCCCATAATGATGTTAGCGCCTTTTCCGGTTTCATTTACAATCACATTGGATACATCGGCAAATTCGTTCATCAAGATGTCCTCTCCGCAAGTGATGTTCAAAAGCAGGGATTGGCATCCAGAAAGACTTACATCCGAAAGCAGCGGGTTGCTGATGGCAAGGCGTGCGGCATTGATGGCACGGTTCTCACCTTCGGCTAATCCTGTCCCCATCAAAGCATAACCCATATTCTGCATCACAGCTTTCACGTCTGCAAAATCCACATTGATGAAACCAGTGATGGTGATGATGTCGCTAACCGCTTTGGCAGCTTCGTAGAGCACATTATCGGCATTATTGAAAGCGGTCTTAAGCGTGGCATTGCCATATATCTCACACAGTTTATCATTTGGTATCACGATCAGGGTATCCACATATTCACTAAGGTGACGAATGCCATGATCTGCGTTTTCCTCGCGCTTTTTCCCTTCAAAGGGGAAAGGAGTGGTTACTATTCCAAGAGTTAGAATGCCCATTTCACGGGCGATCTTGGCGATAACTGGAGTAGCTCCGGTACCAGTACCTCCGCCCATTCCAGCGGCCAGGAAGATCATATCTGCGCCATCAAGGTTGGATTTAATGTCGTCCTTGGATTCTTCGGCACTACGCGAGCCTACTTCAGGGTTGGCCCCGGTTCCCAAGCCACGGGTGAGCTTCTTTCCCAGTTGCAGTTTCATCTTGGCTTTGCTTTTGGATAGATCATCGATGTCAGTATTTGCGGCAATAAATTCCACACCGCCCAGCTCGTTTTCGATCATGGCATTTATGGCGTTTCCGCCTGCTCCGCCAACTCCTATAATCTTGATGTTGGTTCCTACTTGTGCCGGTCTTTCGTCAAATTCAATCATTGGTTCCCCCTAGCTGAAGTCTTTAAATATTTTTTTAATTGTATCTACAAATTTGCTGTTACCCAGGTTTCCGAGATTAAAACTGCGGGCCTGAGGTTCATGTTCAAACTCAGATGCGAAATAGAGTATGCCTACTGCTGTGGCAAAGCCGGGATCATCCAGTCTTGAGGTCATACCTTCCAGGCGGGACAAATCCGGTTTTGCGATCTTTACCTGCAGGTTGAAAGCGTTGTTTATCGCTTTATCGATGCCCTGTAGATTGGCGCTACCACCGGATAATATTACTCCGGCAGTCACCAATTCTGGTGTATAATAGTCTTTACTGCGATTGTAACACAAAGCTAGTATCTCCTCTACTCTGTGCTGGATAACATGGCTTACGAGGTATTGTGGCCTTCTAGTTCCGGCTCTACCGCTTATGCCTTCCACGTCAATCTCCAGAGATTGGTCAATTTCACTGGCGATCGCGTTACCAAATTGGGTTTTGATATATTCAGCACTTGCAATAGTGGTTTTAAGCCCGATGGCCAGATCTTCGGTGATGGATGCACCAGCCATGGGAATCACGATTACTTTTTCCAAGGCTCCACGATTGTAGATCGATATATCGCAAGTGCCTCCGCCTATATCCATCAGAATAGCACCCAACCGGCGTTCATCCTCCGATAAAACACTGTTACTCAAGGCGACATGGCTGAGCACATAATTATCCGGATCCATCTCGTAACCGGCGAGTTCGATGCATTTACTGAGGTTTCGCATTGGAGTAAGTTCGGAGAGTATCGTAAGCACCTTTGCAGTTAGATGAAATCCGCTCATGTTTACGGGATTGCGTATATCGTCCTGAGAATCTATGATGTAATCATGCGGGATGCCATGCAGGATCTTGTGACGTTCAAATCCCTTCTGGATTTTTACACTGTTCTTGGCGTCATCAATCACTTGTTCCACATGCTCCAGACTGATCTCTCCCGGTTCATTTGGGGTATCCGAAGGGATCGAGATTCTGCCGTCTCCCAACTGAGTGCGGATATGGTCTCCGGTAATGTTTGCATATATGTTTATCGCGTCGGTATCTGCGGCTTTTTCGGCTTCTTCAATACATTTGGCGATCTGGTCGGAAAGGGCCTGTATATCTTTTACAATGCCCCGCTGGATGCCAGCAGAAGGACACTGCCCTATTCCCAAAACCTCCAAACGATTGTTGGCAAGTGTCTTGGCGATGATCGTTCTCACCATAGTGGAGCCGATATCCAAGGCGGTAATAATGGTATGCTTCATTTGTCTCCTGCCTTTACAACTACTTGGTTGTCATAACGGAGGTCCACTACACTGCGGCGGGAAATATTGCCGTTGTCCTGTACGAACTGGTAGCGCCTCAGCTGGTCTGAAAAGTCTGTTTCCCCCGGAATGATGCGGGTGCCGTAGCGGGCGTCGATGATGTTTATGGTATTATCTATCATATAGTATTCGGAAATAATAGGGAGGTAATCCGGAGCCTGTTGCATTATCATAAGATGGGTCTTCAGTATCCTGTTCAAATCTGGCTTTGCCAGCTTTACTCCAGCCTTCAGCTGATTGTCTGTGTAGTATGAACTATATATTGGGATATCTTCTTGGTACACTTTACCATAACGCTCCAGCACAATGGCTTCTGTGTCGATTGGATAGAGGTCACCTTCAAAGCTTTTTACATATAGTATACCTTTGCGTTCGTTGATTTGGATCTCGATGGTGCTCAGTAAATGGCGCTTAACTTTTAAGCTCTTGATGCGGGAGATTTTACCGAGCTTGTTTTTGATCTCTTTCTTAGGTACCCTGAAGAGATTCATACCCACATAAGACTCACATTGCGATATGATCAAGGAATCCGGGACTGCAGTATTACCTTCCACAATAATCTGATCTACTTCAAAAAAGGGCAGATGGCGCAGGGCATACCAACAGCCGTAGCCCACAGCCATAACTGCAAGCATACATAGGCTAAAATATAGGTAATACCTGCTGTTTCCTCTGCGCTTTCTTTCTTTCATCTAGATACCTTATTGTTATTTAATGTAGTTAGAGTTTTACTATAGATTTGTTCAGAAAAAGTAAAAAGCTCATAACTTACTACTTTTTTAGTCCTTACTGTTTGTGTCAACTATTTTCTTAAGTTTGTTGAGGATTTCTTCACCGTATTGCCAGATGTTGCCTGCCCCGATGGTGATCAAGATGTCATCCTGCTTCAATAATGCTATGGTTTCATCCACTATCTTGTCATTATCTTCGATAGTGTGTACCTGATGATGACCGCTTTGAATGGCAACATCAGCGATGAGTTTGGAACTGATTCCAGGGATGGGCAATTCTCGGGCTGGATAAATCGGAGCAAGGATCAGACAGTCACAACTGAAGAATGCTTTGCCAAATTTCTCATAGAGATCACGGGTGCGAGAGAAAAGATGGGGTTGAAACAAGGCGACAATGCGACGGTCAACGCTATCTTTAAAACCTTCTAAGGTCGCCATAATCTCGGTGGGATGGTGAGCGTAATCATCATAAACGGTTATGCCCTGGGCTTCTCCTTTCAGTTCAAAACGACGGTAAACTCCATTGAAAGCAGCCATACCTTCCTGGATGCTATGAAAGGGCAGATCCAGTTCCAAACCTATGGAGGCAGCAAGTAGGGAGTTTTGGATGTTGTGCTTTCCGGAAACATTCATGGAGATACGCCCAAGCTTGTAACCCTTGTAAGAGAGATCATAGCTTGCCTGAAAGTCTTTCATTACAATGTTTAAAGCCTGCACATCTGCTTGTCGGGAAAGTCCGTAGGTTACGATCTTTTTGTTTATCTCCGGGAGAATGGATTGCACTCCGGGATCGTCCAGACAAGCGATCACGCTACCAAAGAATGGTACTTTATTCGCATATTCTATGAAAGCTCCCTTGATGTCGTCCAGATTGCGGTAGCAATCCAAATGATCTTCATCTACGTTTGTAATGCCAGCGATACAAGGAGAGAGCGAGAGAAAGCTGTGATCGTATTCATCGGCTTCCACCACAATGTACTTTCCAGAGCCCATTACGTTGTTCGAACCGAAGTTCTTTACTTTGCCGCCTACGATGATGGTGGGATTCAATCCTGCAGCTTCCAGCACCAATCCTGCCATGGAAGTGGTAGTGGTCTTGCCATGTGTACCGGATACACCGATTGAGAAGCTCATGCGGGTGATCTCAGCCAGCATTTCTGCCCTGCGAATAACCGGTATCTTCATTGCTTTGGCTGCTACAATCTCCGGATTGTCATCTTTTACCGCAGAGGATTTTACTACCACGTCGGCGTTCTCAATTATTGTAGGGTCGTGACCCTCAGTTACTTGGATGCCAAGGTCTTCCAAGTGACGCGTGAGTTCGGTCATCTTCATGTCGGAGCCGCTAATCTCGAGTCCCTGGTTGAAGAGGAATTCTGCGATACCGCTCATACCGATGCCGCCAATTCCGATGAAGTGTATCTTTTTGGTTCTGCCAAGCATAACTTCTCCTTAGTAAAAGCTTAGAATATCCGTTACTATCTGCTCAGTTGCCGTGTTTGCAGGCAACGCAAGCAGAGCCTTACGAAGTTTATCCGGTTCAACTTTTTTTATAGTTGCCAAGAGGTTCTGTGGGTTCAGTTCACTCTGTACCAATAGTTCCGCCACTCCCTTGTTCTTTTGTGCCAGTGCGTTGTAATACTGATGGTTTTCCGCTGCGGTGGGTAGAGGTATCAGAATCGCAGGCAACGCCGCTGCTTCCAATTCGGCGATGGTCATGGCTCCAGCACGAGTTATTGCAAGATTCACCTTCTTCATCATATTACTCAGTTCACTGTTAAAATCAAAGATATACAAACCTTCTTTGCCATTATGCTGTTTATAGAATTGCTTGTAGGTCAGGCTTCCAGTTTGCCAGAGGATCTGCCATCCACTACTTAGCAATTCACCTACGACACTGGACACTACGCTGTTAATTGCCAGTGAGCCTTGTGAACCTCCAGAAATCAATATTGTGGGTCGATCATCTTTCAAACCAAGAGTAGTCAAACTGAATCCGGTATCCCGCACGGACTCCAGGATGGGTATGCCAAAGTTCTTAAGCTTTGCTTTTGGAAGGTAAGGACGGCTCTGTTCAAACGATATATAGGTGCGGTGAAGGTATCTGGACAAATACCTGGTGGTGAGTCCAGGATAGGAATTGCTTTCGTGAAGAAAACAGGGCACTTTATGGCTAATGGCGGCAATAGCTACTGGTCCGGATACAAATCCTCCGGTTGTGATGACGCCGTCTATGTGTTCATCCTTCAGAATTCTGCGGGATTTCAATATGCTTCCTGCCAGATAATAGGGAAAGAGTAGATTGTCTGGATTCAGACTGCGGTACAGCTTTTGCACTTTGATAGGGAAGAAAGAAAGACTATGCTTCTGTGCCAGGCGCTCTTCCATACTGGAAGCATTGCCGATAAAGATGCATTCGTGACCCCGGGACTTCAATTCTCTTGCCAGGGCTATTGCAGGCACAATGTGCCCACCGGTTCCACCAGCACCGAAAGCAAATCTCACAAAGTCCTCCTTTGCGCACTGATATTCAGGATTACCCCTACAGCTATACTGTCCATCAGTAGAGCGCTACCGCCATAGCTGATGAAGGGAAGTGTGTTCCCCGTGGGCGGAAGAATGCTCATAGCCACGCCTGTATTAACCAACACATTACAATATATGTTCATTGCCATACCGGCAGCGAGGAATTTTAGATAGTTGCTATCCTGTTTCTCAGCCATTATCAGACTGGCAAAAAAGAGTGTGGTGTGCAGGAGAAATACGATCATAGCACCAAGGTATCCGGTCTCTTCGCCGATGATGGTAAACACATAGTCTGTACGTGCTTCCGGTAGATAATAATGTTTAGCACGTCCACGGGCAAGACCGGTACCCAGAAAACCACCACTGGTGAGAGCGGTAAGGCTCTCCCGTACCTGATAATCCGCACTATCGGAATCGGAGAGATCTCGCTCTGGAAAGAATAGACTGTACTTTTTATAAGTTCTCATTCTCTGCATACGGAAACTATCGCCTTGGGTGATAATCAGTAGTCCTGATACAAGACCCAGCCCCAGGATGACCAGTAGGATGCGTTTGCGGATGCCTGCATAGAAAAGCATTCCTATCAATGCCATTCCACCGATAATGATAGCTGAAAGATGCTTTTCTATCAATATAAGGATGAAGACTATAGCGGTCAACAAGGTTAATTCCGGGAAATTGCACGGAAAGTGTAGGATACTTTTGGTATCTCTCAGTAGTTGTTGCTTTTTGTCCAGAACATTGGCATAGAAGAAAACCAGAGCAATGCGGGCGAAGAATGAGGGTTGAAAACTGAACAGACCGAAGTTGATCTGGCGCGTTGCCCCCTTGATGGTCGAGCCTTTTACAAGCACCCATACCAGCATTACTATGGCCAAATACACCAACCAGGTATTAGTGAAACGCAGTTTGGGCAGATCAATGAAATAGAGAATGAAGATGGCAACTGTAGCAGATATGCCAATAAAGATAAGATGACGATAGAAATATGCCATCGAGCTTTGTACGGATGTGATGTCCACCATCACGATCAAGCCCACCAGGCACAAAGCCAGATAGCATAGAAATATAGTGCGGTCGAAACCGACGATGTAGGTACTAAGCCTGTTCCTTTTCACGTTTCAGTTTCCTTACGATTTCCTTGAATGTATCGCCCCGTTGTTCAAAGTTCTTGAACTTATCATAGCTGGCACATGCAGGACTAAGCACGATATTCTCCCCAATTGTGGCCTCTTCGAAAGCCATGTGGATGCAGTCTTCGAAATCGTCAACCAAGACCATGGGTACTTTCCCCAGCCATGCTTGCTGCATTTTATAACGCGATTCTCCGGTTATATACGCTCTGATGACATGCTCCTGAAGGTTCTGTGTAATCTGAGCGTAGTCCTCTCCTTTATCCGAGCCACCTAATATTATGCGGATTGGACGATCGAAGGATTCCAAAGCACAGCGAACGGAATCAGTGTTTGTGGCCTTGGAATCGTTGTAGAAATTTACTCCGTTTACACTCTCTACATACTCCAGACGATGTGGTAAAGCCTGGAAAGACTTCATGTTCTGCATCACGGAGGGGATATCCATTTCCAGTGCCTGAGCGCAAAGCAGTGCTGCCATTGCATTCAGATGATTGTGAGGACCCTTTATAGGAAGTTCGAATATGGACATCTGGTATTCTCCTAAATGGATGAACTTGCCGTCTAGATGTGCGGGAGCGTTCTTTGCCTCTTTACTAAAGTATAATTTCCAAGCTTTTAGATTGTCTGACCGGCGCACAATTTCTTCGGAATCAAGGTACAGCACAGCGAAATCCTGTGCCGTCTGATAGCGGAAGATACGCATTTTACTGTTACAATAATCACCAAAGCTTTTGTATCTGTTTAAATGATCTGGACTGAGATTCAAGAGGACTGCCACATGTGGAGCAAAACTGGTGATGATATCTAGCTGAAAGCTGCTGATTTCCAGCACTATGTACTCAATTCCGGGTTTATGAATGGGGAAGGAGCAAAAAGCATCTCCGATGTTACCAGCCAGGATGCACTTCCTTCCTGAATTCTTGAGGACATGATAGATCAGTGAAGCGGTAGTGCTTTTCCCGTTCGATCCGGTTACTGCTATCACCTGGCTATCTGGGGCTTTTATCTGCCAGCCGAACTCGATCTCAGAGATCAGCTTGATTCCCTTTTGTCTGCCTTTTCTAATAATAGGTGCATTCAGGGGGATACCCGGGCTCACAATCCATGTATCAAGTTCCAGAAGTCTGTCGCTATGCCCGCCAAATTCGCATTCGAAATCCCGGGTTAATGCTTCAGAGGATTCGATCTTTTCTGCAGGTAAGAGTTCACTCAAGAAGGCTTTTCCGCCCAAATCCTTGATCTTGTATGCGGCTGCTATGCCACTGCGTGCCAAACCCAATATGCCATACTTCACTGAGGTGTTAAACATTAGTAGTCCTTTATCGAAGTTTAATAGTGCTCAAACCAATGGCGACCAGCAGGATTGCCACAATGTAGAAACGGATCACAATCTTGGTCTCGTGGATGCCCTTCAATTCGTAGTGATGATGAATGGGCGCGCACAAGAATAATCTGCGCCCTGCACCATACTTTCTTTTAGTATATTTGAACCAGTATCTTTGAAAGATCACGCTGAAAGTCTCCACAACGAATATAAAGCCGATGATGACCAGGAAAATCTGCTCTTTCAATAGAACGGATATCACAGCCAAAATGCCACCCAAAGCCAGTGATCCGGTATCACCCATAAACACTTGTGCGGGATAGCTATTGTACCACAGAAAACCGATCAGTGCTCCCATCATGCCGGATATGAAAACCGTGAGTTCACCGGCATTATAGATGTACTCCAGATTCAGATAGTCTGCTGTGATGAAGTTGCCTTTCAGATAGCTCATGATACCCAGTCCCAAGGCAGATAAAGCCAAGGTTCCGGCAGCCAAACCGTCCAGACCATCGGTGAGATTAACCGCGTTTGAACTACCTGTGATCATGAACACCACGAAAGGAATAAAGAGCCAGCCCAGAGGCAGGATCAGGTTCTTAAAGAAGGGTATCTGCAAGTTTGTGATCTGATCTGCCGGAGATGAACTGTAGTATATGGCCAAGGTGAGGATGAGAGCTATGGATATTTGCCCCCAGAGCTTATACTTTGGGATCAGGCCTTTCTTTGCTTTTACAAAGTTCTTCAGGTAATCATCCAAAAATCCCAGAACACCAAGCCATACGGTACTCAGATACATCATCAGGATGGCGGAGTTGGTCAGGATGTTCCAAAACAGGGAAGCCACCAACATTGCTACCAAGATGATTAAACCTCCCATCGTAGGTGTTCCTGCTTTTATCCTGTGCTTCTCAGGCATATCTTCATCGATGCTTTCTACTGCTGATTTCCTTTTTAGCATCCGTATGAAAGGCGGACCAAAGAGTAAGGTGCAGACTAGCGCTGTAATAAAGGCACCGATGGAGCGAAAGGTTACATAACGAAACACGTTGAAAATGATCGAGTAATCGGCTAAAGGGTATAGAAGGTGATACAACATCAGGCTTCTCCTCTCAGGCGCGGCAGTATTCTCTCCAGGTGAATACCGTGGGATGCTTTCACCAGGATAACAGCATTTTTGGGGAAGAGAGGTAAAGCTGCCATCAACTCTTCAGTGCTGTTGAAGTGCTTGGAACTGTCATTCTGAAAATAGCGGGAATAATCTCCCACGCTATAGACATCTTGCTCGTCGCTATCGGCGATGATTGCCCCAATCATGCGGTGATACATCTCTGCGCTGGCGCCCAATTCCAGCATATCTCCCAAGATCGCGAAGTGAGGCATTTCGGGATGAAGATCGTGCCAAAACTCCAGTGCAGACCGCATCGATACCGGATTTGCATTGTAGCAATCCACTATTAGAAATCCTTCGTGGAGCTTTTCGATTTGCATTCTCATATCCAGCTTGATCTCTTTTAGTATCGCTTGCTGTATCTCTTGATTGTCATATTCCAGAGATTGTGCCAAGGCTATGGCAAAAGCTGAATTTATCACATAGTATGGAGCCTTGTAGGGAATTATCCATTTGTCGTTATTAAGTCTAAAGCGCATACCTTGTTGGTGTCCATGCACATCGCTGATGGCATAATCTGCATCTGGAGAATAACCTACCGAGATTCCATCATTTTTATATGGAGCAAAGCGTTCGTCATCGGCGGGGTAAAGGCGCAAGTTTAGAGCCCGGTGGAAGAGAACGCATTTCTCTTTGAAGACCCCGTTTTCATCGCCAAAATACTCCAGGTGAGAGGGCCCGATATTCAGGATAATGCCTGCATCCGGCATTATTGTATCCGCCAATTGAGCGATTTCTCCAAAGTGATTGGTGCCGATCTCAAAGACTCCATAATGATGATCGGGCTCCACCCGCAGGATAGTCTTACAAAGCCCAATCAGGTTGTTTTCATTTCTGGCAGTCTTCAAAACCTTCTTACGCGATGCCAGGATCTGGGATATCAGTTCTTTGGTTCCGGTCTTGCCTGTCGATCCCGTGAGTGCTATTTTAAAAAGATCAAACATTTGCAGATACTTGCGCAGGATCTCTGCCATCACGTTCCCGGGATTATCGCACCTGATATAATGCTCTTCATATATAGTATCAATGCTACCCACTGCCATGTTGTCAGGATCCGCCAATACATTGTCCACAAAGCGGTTGCCATCGAAGCTGTCTCCCTTGATGGCGAAAAAGACACTGCCTGGCTTGATGGAGCGACTATCGGTCGATACATAACGATAGTACTGAGCTTTTGTATATCCGGTTTCCTGAGGAGTATCACCCAGCAAGAGCTTTATCAAAAGCGGATCCAGGGGAAGGATCAATTCATCCTCTTCCTTGTATAATGGGATGTTCTCCAATGCAGATTGTGCTACCAGGTGATCATCAAAATCATAACGGATTCCTTCAATTTCCTGATAGGTCTCATGCCCCTTTCCGCAGATAAGAACGATGTCTCCGGGAACAGCAAGCCTGACTGCCGCTGCAATGGCAATTCTTCGATCCCGGATTATCCACCATGGCAATGCCCAATCACTGTTTAATACAATGTCGCGGATAATGGCATCGGGGTTTTCTGTGCGGGGATTGTCATCACACACTATCACGGTATCGCTGTAGCTTAGTGCCGCTTTTAACATCAGGGGCCGCTTACCCTTATCGCGGTCTCCGCCTGCTCCAAACACTGTGATGATCCGTCCATGCGGCATCTTCTCAATGCTTTTTAGCACATTATTGATGGCATCCGGACTGTGCGCGTAGTCTATAAACACCCCAATCCCATGTTGATTGGGTACAGATTCTATCCTACCCCTTACTGGTTTGAGTGCCACACATAATTCTGGTAATTCATCCAGTTCGATACCGGATGCTAATAACGCCGCACAAGCCAGGGACAGGTTATCTACGTTAAATTCGCCCACCAGGGGACTGGTAATCCGGCAAGAACTTCCAGACTTCAAAATCAAGGAGAAAAGCGAGCCCTCCAAGGCTATACTCACATCCGTAATATTGATATCTGCTTCACTATGCCTGCCCACACTGAGACAGTTGCCTTCGGCTTCTTTTACACGATCCAGGATCATTTGGCCATAAGGATCGTCCTGATTGATAATGCTCCAGGCAGAGTTCTTCGCTGCTCGTTCGAAAAGCATATACTTAGCTTCAAAATAGTCGTCCATGTCTCTATGGAAATCCAGATGATCACGGCTGAGATTTGTGAACAGGCAATACCGAAATGCCACACCATATACTCTATCCAATGCCAATGCATGTGAAGAAACCTCCATTACTACATGACTGATCCCATTGTCCAGCATTTGCTTGAAGATTTCGTTTAGTTGCAGGATATCTGGTGTGGTATGTTTGGTGGGAAAATCCTGATTCAGTATCTTGTACCCCAAAGTGCCTATCCATGCGGCTTTGATACCTTTCTGCAACAGCATCTGATACATCATTAATGATGTTGTAGTCTTCCCATTGGTTCCTGTAACTCCAAAGATACTCATCTTTGCTGAAGGGTCTCCATAGTACAGTTTGGCGTACAATGCGGTAGCTTTGCGGCTGTCGCTTACCACGATCTGAGCTGCCTCGGTCTGTCCGATGCAGAATGCCGCTCCATTTTGCCTTGCTGTGGAGATGAAGTCATGACCATCGAAATTCGCGCCTTTTATGGCTATAAAGCAATCTCCCGCTTGCAAATCTCTATTGTCGGTCACCGGTCTGGGCAAGTTTCCATTCCCTCTGATATCGCTCTTGATCAGGATCGAATGTGATCTGTAAAGCTTCAGTAACTGGTCTATCATATTGAAGCCTCCAGAGTACAAACACCGGAACCGGTGATGCGGGAGCCAGGCAGCAAGGACTGTTTGCGTACCACTCCGGAGCCGATAATCTTTACCGGAACTCCCTGATCGGAAGCAGTTTTCACAGCCTTGCGCAAGGTCATACCCACCAAGTTTGGCATAATGGTCGCGGCCAGGCTTTCTTCTCCACGTTTATCCTTGCTTTTACCAAGTTTCAAAGTTATGGGATGGTTCTTGTCCACAGATATTCCAGCCTTGGGGAATTGATCGATCACAACTGATGCACTGTCCGGTCCCTCAATTTTGTATAGGAAACCAAAGCGGTTCAAGCTCCACTCTGCATCCTGAATGCTCATATTGATCAAATCTGGCATCTTCAACGAAGTCTGTAGCAACCGTTCATTATAAGGCAGTATCTGGCAATCGGGCATAAACAACACATTCTCTACTATCTTCTTGAACGAGGGAGCGGCACTCATGGAACCAAAGCGATAATAATGTGAAGGCTCATCGTAAAATACTACTACTACCATCTGAGGATCTTCCATTGGAAACATCCCGGCAAAGACAGCGTTGTATTTGCCACCGGAGTAGCCTCTAGTACCTTCCACATTCTTTTCCGCGGTACCAGTCTTGCCGCCTACACTGATGTAATCCATTTTGATGTGGGTAGCCGTACCGTCATCCACTACGTCCTGAATATAGGAAAGCATGGTATCGCAAGCAGCTTTAGAAGATACCTGCCGCAGTACCGATGGCTCGAAAGAATCGATTATTTCGCCATTGTCGTCACGAAAACTATCGACTATCATCGGTTTCATCATCTTCCCGCCGTTTGCAATTGCGCTGTAAGCAGCGGCAAGCTGAATGGCCGTAACAGAGATCGCCTGTCCAAAAGCTAGCGAATGAAGAGAGTACCCATCCCAATTTTCCAGCTTTGCAAAGATACCGCTGGATTCACCAAACAGATTTAAAGCGCTTCTCTGGCCAAAGCCCATGGAGATGTACTCCTCGTACAAACGGGTCTTGCCCGTGCGTTCAGCAAGCTTTGCCACACCCACATTACTGGATTTGGAGATGATTTCACGGGGAGTAAGGGCACCATAATTATGTGTATCGGTGATTACACGTCTTCCCACCTGGTAGCGGCCACACTCAATTCTCTCGTTTGGCTTCACCAATTTGTACTCCAATGCGGGCAACATACTGATGGGTTTTAGAGTGCTTCCCGGTTCAAACATGAAGCTGGCGGGGATGTTGGATTTTGCTCTCACCATATTTGGATCATCGCTTTTATCTTGGTTCGAGACTCCTGCCAAAGCAAGTACTCTGCCGGTTTTCGGGTCCATCACCACTGCACCACCATGAGCGGCGCCATACTTTTCTACGCCTTCATAAAGTACGTTTTCCACTATCTCTTGGATGTTTGTATCTATAGTAAGGTAAAGGTTATTTCCGTTTCTTGGTTTCTTCTCATGCAGATCAGGGTAAGGTACGCGATTACCGTTTGCATCCAGAACTATCTCGCGCCATCCGTATTCTCCGGAGAGCACTTTGTCGTATGTAGCTTCGATGCCACATATACCGGAAAGCTTGTACAAGGACTTGCTATCGGTCATGGGATCATAACCGTTTGAGGCTTCATTAACGGCTCCCATCAGCCTGGCAGCCAAAGATCCCTTGGAATAGATTCTGCGCATGGAGGCAAAATTATGGATCAATCCTGGTAATTTCTGTTCCTTAAAGCCCTGGATCAGTTGATCCAATTCGGCTTCACTGATGCGATTACTTATCTGAATTGACGAATTTTTACTACCCAGATTCAGCCGCTTCAGAACTGTATCTTTACTGATGTTGCTATTATCGCCGATTACAGTGGCAATCATCTGAAAAGCCTCTTTCTGGCTGATTTCCTTCCGCTTCGCCCATGTGTTTACAGCAGCGCGATCGATGTCCAACTGGTAATAGCTCACACTGGAGACCAGCAAATTGCCTTTTGCATCGTATATTCCGCCTCTTCGGGGGATGAGGATTTCTTTGCGGGGTGTATAACGGACGCGTCTGAGGTGAGCAAAATTGAAGGGATCCATAATCTGGATACCAAAGAGGTATACGCTCCATAACAGAGCGGCAGCACCAAAGAGAACAATCAACAAGTAAAAGCGAGAGCGCATGGCATCAATCAAGCATGATGGTTACGTTCTTTGCTTCCGCTCTGGTGGCGATAAGATCGATAATGCAATAAGAGTCCGCTTCCTGGCTGGGAGAGGGCTCGTGTACATAGATGATGCTGCCCTGCTCATTATCGGGAATGAACTGGCTCATCTCCACCCTTACCAGAGAAGCGATGTGACGTCCGCTGCGTAGATCATCATGTTCCACCAAAAGTTCGGTATTAATGTTCTTCTCCGCGTTGAAAGTCTTTTCCACGTTCGATAAACGACGCGTGTAGCTTACAATTTTGTTGTTGTTGAAAAAACTAAAAAATCCGCATATGACTACAAGGATAATCAGAACGATTATTTTTCCTCTCATTTTTTCCCCCATTTCTTTTCTGCCGCTCTCAGCTTAGCACTGCGCGAGCGGACATTTGATGCTATTTCTTCGGGACCGGCTGTTATCGGTCTCCTGGTAAGTATCTTTAGTTTGCTATAGTGGGAACATACACAGTTGATGATGGCCGGAGGGCAGATGCAATCTTGCTCCGCAAGTTTGAACGTGTTTTTTACAATGCGGTCTTCAAGAGAGTGGTAACTCATCACCACAATCCTTCCTCCGGGATTCAGCAGATTGACGGCATCATCCAAGGCACCGGACAAAGCGTTCAATTCATCGTTTACGCAGATTCTTAAAGCTTGGAAGATTCTGACCTTCGTTTTCAAAGATTCTTTGCTGCCTGAACCTACAACAGTCTCGATGATCCCCGCCAACTCTGTAGTGGTATTGATCCTGCGTTCAGCTCTGTAGCGTTCGATAGCCCTACCGATTCTGCCAGCAGATTGCTCTTCACCGTATTCTTTGAAGATTCTTTTCAGCTCTTCATAGCTGTATTCATTCACAATCTGCTGTGCGCTCAGTTCTGCTTCGCGATCCATACGCATATCCAGTTCTGCTTCCCGGTCAAAACTAAAACCACGCTTAGTCTCGTTCAATTGGTGCGAGCTTACACCCAGATCAAAGAGTATGCCATCTATCCCCTTTACCTTATTATATGCTAGTTGAGTGCGCAAATCCCGGAAATTCGCTTTTATAAGAACCGGAGAATAACCTTGCAAACGCTTCGTGGCAGCATTTATCGCTTCTTCATCCTGATCAAAACCATATAACCGGATACCGGACTCTCTTTGATACATGGCCAGTGCATGTCCACCACCGCCTAAAGTGGCATCCACATAGATCTTGCCCTTCTGAAGATTTAGATAATCCATACAGGATTGCAGCATTACCGGTTCATGGTAACTGCTCACAGTTGGTAGTCCTCACTGGTGAAAGTATCGCGATGAGCTTTCAGCTTGCTCTGCCGAACCTTGGCGTAGATTTCAGGATTCCACAAGGAAATATAATGCCCCTCGCCTTTGATGATCACGCTGTCTTCGATCCCTACTTCATTCAAAAGCAATTCGTGAATCCTCACTCTACCGGGTCCTTCCAGTTCTTGTTCCATCATCGCAAAATCGATCAGTTGAGTACGCAGTCTTTTTGCTCTTTCGTCACCTTCTTTCAGGCGTTCCAAAGTGCTTTTCCAGCTATCGAGAGGGTAGATGGCGATGGTGTTTGAAGGCCCCATGGTAACCACAACCGAGCGCATGGCTGTTTCTGCGAATTTCTTCTTGAAACTGGCCGGAATAATCACGCGCTGCTTGTGTACTGAGTTTTCGAAGATACCTAAAAATTCACCGGACATGGTCTTTCCTTTTTCTGCTGTTTGAACCTAATCTGAGTTGCGCTTGCGTTTTCTTAGTATCAGCGCTTCCTATTTTGAGACTTTTTGAATTTATCTGAGATATTATGACATCCTGTGACACCTATATGACATCCTACTTTTCTTGTCAAGATTTAATTATCTTTTTTCTCATATTTCTATGGGATATGTACTTAACTATTATGAATAGCAGTGGATTAGATAAGCGATATTGTGCTTCTGAGAGATGGGAAATTGTCAGATAACAGGGTAAAATCCGGCTTGTTTGTTCAAAAGGAAAAATCAGACTATGTAAGGGGTAGCCATAGCGTCGGTATTGCGTGGCCAGGTATGCCGCGATCTTTTTGCGCATATCTCTGGCAGCTCTCCGCTCAGCGTATATTTCGCGAATGTAATATGCGCTGACTCCCATCGCTTTTGCCAGATCCATGGGGGTCTGATCAATATCTATCAGAGCCTTGCGGATCTGTTTGCCTGTCGGCCTCGGGTCTTGAGTATCCTTTTTCCTTGACATCTGAACTCCATTACATTATCTTGTTTGCATATGTGGACAAGATAACGCATGAGCGTATCCTGTCAAGCAGAATATAACGCTTTAGCGTTATGAAGGATGATTGATGGATTATAAGATGCTGCTAAATGAGCTGTTAAGCTCACTCAAACTTAGCAAAAAAAAGTTTGCCGAGCAGCTCGGATTGTCTCAGGGGAACGTGTCCGATTGGTTTAATCGGCCAGGATACCGCCCATCAATCGACGCCTTAAAACGAATAAGCGAAATCTACAATGTTAATCTCAACTGGCTCATCACCGGCAAGGGTGACATGTTTAATAGTACGCACGCGCGCGAGAATCCCCCTGGAGCCGGAGTCCTCACCATCCCGGTATATGCAGATATCGCAGCCGGCATTGGCATTGAAGCTGAAGACCTCGAACCCACCGAATCCATTTCTATCCCCAGCGAAGCGATCACTAACATCCCAGGCCCCTTTTACTGCTTTCGCGTTAATGGGGTGTCAATGGAACCAGAGCTGCATACCGGAGATTATGCCATCATATCCGGCTGGCAGTTTGATGTGGATTACAATGGATACTTTTGCGCCTTCCGTTCAGTTGATGGTCTATTGATCAAACGTCTGGTCTATGATCACCGGTGCAAACGCTGTCTGCTTGTACCGGTCAACCCCACCCACCCAATCATTGAATACGATGAGCACAGCCCCGACATTAAGATAATCGGACGCCTGGTCGCTGTGCTTCGCAAATACATATAGCGAGGTTTATAGTGGAAGAAGTCATTCAAATAGTGTCAGTCATTGTCGTAATTGTCGTTGTACTTGTCTATAGTCACAAGGAGAATCTCAAAAAGGATAAGGCGGTCACGATAACTTGTCCACGTTGTGGATACTCAGGAACAAAGAACACTTATGCCGGTGCTGCCAGCAATGTTATAGGCTGTGTGTTGCTTTTGTTATTCTTGATCCCTGGCATATTCTACTATGCTATACTCGGTGGCAAGATAGTGTGCCCTCGGTGCAGAAACACGTTTTAACTGGCATGGGGTATATCTTACCCATGTTTTGCCAAACTTTTGGCAAATCCCATTGATTATCAGTTTTTGCCAAATTGTTGTCACTCACCTCACCGCTATGTTTTTGCCAAATTGTTGTCACTCAACCTCCATTTCCCCCGTTTTTTGCCAAACTTCCTGTCACCCCTGGTTTCAGTGGTATTCCCCTTTATTATAGCACCTTTGCACCACTTTTAACACTAATATATCTCTTGCCAAACTCCCTGTCACCCCATAATTAGATAAGCGATATTGTGCTTCTGAGAGATGGGAAATTGTCAGATAACAGGGTAAAATCCGGCTTGTTTGTTCAAAAGGAAAAATCAGACTATGTGCAATATGAGCATAATAATGAGAGCCATTTACCAAAGAGAGCGGGTTAGCCTATAGGGAGTACATGTTTGAATGAGAGCTTTTATTACAACAGAGACTGAGTAATGTGGCAGCATCTGCTGAAAACAAAACAAGACAAGCAATCCTGAGACTGCCTGTCCTGTTTACTAAATTGAGGTTTATCTTACTAGGGAATAGAGATCAGTTTCTGCTTCTGGTGTTGCTTTCATAGTTTTTCTACTCGTCCTCTCCAGGATTCATCTCTACATAGAGAATCACTGCATTTCACGCAATAGCTATGTTGATAGTTGGCGTAATAGCCTTTGGAAAGCTGCTTATCAAGCTTATGGGAGGATTATCTCAGTATGTATTTAAGCCGCAGACTAAAGTCTCTTCCCGGTGCTGGAAAGCCATATTCGGTTTGGTAGTTCTCATCGAGGATGTTTTGTAGGGCAAATTGTATCTCAAAGTTACGCCATTTCTTTTGGATACCGATCTCATGAGCAAAATACGCCGGCAGCGAATGAAATTGTTCTATACTGTCCTGAGAATCCCGCTTACTGCGATATTCGGAGTTGCAGTGCAGTACAAAATCCCAGGGAAGCTGAATCCTATTGAGCAGCTCCATACTATGAGGAGCGCTGTCGCTAAGCTTGTAATCCCCCCGGTTTTGTAAAAGGGAATACTGCAATGTAGCATCCCAAATCTCAGCTATATTGCAGTTTAAAGAGATTTCTCCGCCATAACTTTGGTGCTTATAAATGTTCTCATAACGATTGTTGGTTCTATCGATCAGATTGCGCACATCGTTGAAATAAACACTTGTATCCAGCATGACCCTTGAGCCCAGATTGCGTTTGTGACTCAGTTCTACTTTTCTGGCTGAAGATGCTTTCAGATCTGGATTTCCGTTTTCTGCAGAAAACAACTGGCGCATCGTGGGTATGGAGCTGTTTATCCCCAGTGAAAGCATAGTGCTTACGTTGTCTTGATGATTCCAGATGATGGCAGCCGAAGGTTCCGGATGAAACCTGACCTGTTCAGATTTACTATGTCCAAAGAAAGCGATGCCCAGGCTGAGAGTGTAGCTAAGCGCAGCGTTGATGTCCGCTTCATACTGGGAGAATACACTGCCCACCAGCGCATGATTGTGTGTCCACTCGCGATAGTTGTTGTCATCTTTTCGCTTTATCTTTCGGTACTCCATCCTGCTACCGGTATTCCATACTCCCCTGGCTCTATGTTCATACACAGGGGCAAGACCGATATTGAAGGATTCCATACGTGAGGACAATTCAGGAATTTGATGGCTAGCGTCTCGAAAACGTTCGAAAGTATCACCCGCAGCGTCGAAATATACTTGCCCGCGTACGTTGCTGCTTAGCGAGCTAAAGAAATCCATGCCCAAGCTTGCATTTGCCCTGTACCAATCCTTGTAAGTGCCATAATCCCAAATATATATGGATGAAGGGATCTCTTTATATGGTATAGTAGTATAACCCAGGTTTACACTCATTTCATGCAGATCATTCACCAGCCAATCGCCGATTGCATCCATTTGCCAACTGCTTTGATAGTTATGATCCCTTAGCTTTCCATTCTCAAACACTGTGGGCTCAAAATCTTCGGATAGCGGATAAGGCCTGCGTTCATCCCGCATGATGCTGAACTTGTAGCGAAAATCTCCCAATCTCTGAGCTGAAGATATCCTCTGGGAGTTCACCAAATTGCGGGATAGTTTGCTTTCCAGAGCAAGGCGATAGGCGTCTTTGCTGCTGATCAGATTCACCACTCCACCCATGGTCGATGTGCCATACATGGCGCTGGCAGGTCCTTTTACAATGCGGATCTCGGCAATATCGTCGATCAGGATTTTTGAGAGGTCCACATTGCCGAAATATCCGCTATTCAGAGGTCTGCCATCGATCATTATCAAGTTCTCGTTCTTACGAAAGCCGCGTATCTTCAGATTACTCTCATCACGGGAACCGTAACTGATATTGAGACCTGGACTTAGCTTGATGGCTTCGGAGATGCTGTCGCTGTTTTTCGGCTTTTGGATACTGCTAATGGATCCGATGCTGGCTTGAGGTCCCTCGGCAATTACCCTAACCGGATGCAAATGATACTGCTTCAGCGAATCGGATTCGCTTCTAACAGAAAAGATCAGCATGGGAAATAGACCCATGCTGATCAGGATTATTCTCTTCAATCTTCTCCCAGTTCCACTACTTGTCCAGTAAAACCGTCATATTGAGCGGGGAAGGTAAAGCTGATATCAGCTTTATCATTGTCGGCATTCATGTACAAAGGAATATCTGTCCCAAAATCCATATCAACCTTGATTCGGTCGATATACTTGAATTTCTTCATATTGTTCGGCAATTCTTCAAAAGATGGGAAAGTAGTCCTTTCACTTTGTAACAGATAGTATCCGTCAGCTATCTGTTCGGGAGTGTAGTCTTTACTATAACCATCTGAAGCCATCAGAGAGATGGTAGTGTATCCGCTGTGATCGCTTAGCAGGTCGCTTAGTTTAATTGCCTCTTCATCCACTCCATCATAGTTTGTGACAGTGTAAACGGGCAATTTCCCAAGCTCTTTATAATGGGAATTTCCCAAGCTGTCTACCACTACGATGCGACGATACAGGCGAATTGTGGTGGCATTCTTCACTTCGAAAGCTCCGGGTGTGGTGTCATCAAAGAACATGGTTCTCAATTGGTTTGAAGGCACCATGAACCCGGTCTTGAAGACTGACCAGTCCAAGTCATATCCCGCTGTCTCTTCACGGTCTCTGGGGCTGAAACCGTCCGAGGCAACGATTTCATAATTGTAGAGATCTCTAAAGTCTGTGGGATCTTCTTCTGTAGGATCTGTGATTTCTTGCACCTGGGCAGTATCGATGAATTGATCAAGAAGATAGCCCAAAATCTCAGCATCGGTGCCGTTGTCTTTCTCGCTGCAAGCGCTGATGCTCAGCAAGAGAGCGATGGCAAACAGTACAAATAAGTACTTTTTCAAGGTAGTAACCTCCATATTTTTATTGGAGGCGGACGGATAGATACCGTCAGCCTTTCCAGTGGGAGGCATGGCCGTTTCCCGCCATACCCTATCGGTATTCATGCTTGCCGTAAACAGGTTTAGCCATGAATACTCGGCTTGAGTGCAAAACTGTTATGGTTTTAAAAGATGTCAAGAACAGAAGTTGCTGCGTTGTGTTCTTCGTACCTCTAGTGCGTTTTGAAAGCGGAAAATCGGAATTCGTACCGTAGCATTCCGATGCTAAGCCTTGTACCTCGTGCCTCTGGTGCGTTCCCGTTATTGCACCTCTCCTGATGTATCAATGTGCTGATATCAAATGTTACCCCTCACGAAGGCACGTAACATCAAATTGGACGGGACAGAGCCCCTTTGTATGCTCAAGCAGGTCAATTTCTCAAATGCACCTCAAGAACAACCTGAACACTACCCAAGCCCCGCTCAGGATGTCTTTGGGATACTCTTTGATTGCATAGTCCGGGTTAGTTATCAGAAACACTGCGAGATAAGTCGTGCAACTCCGTTTCTCCCAGATAGAGCATTGGAACTCAACCAGCTTGATATACTCTGCTTTTAAGACTAATTCTACAACTGACTTCCTCAATCGCGAAATTGTTTTGATCGATCACAAAATTTCAAAGAGCCGCATAGCATGAGGTCGGTTCAAAGACAGTTAGGCCTCTTTGAAATCCATGCATACCTGATGTTGTCGCCCATGAAGGGCTTCATGCGTATTATTGCGCATTTATCGAGGGGCTCCGCTTCGCTTCGCACACTCGCTATGATCAGTTTCGCTCTCCGGGCTTTACCGGTAATCCTCCCAACATAAAAATCTGCGTGATTCCGCTCGATCAGCGTTATCAGTGTGCTATTCATCCTCTTTGCCTGTAGCAGTGCCGAAGCAGATATCATCGGGTTATCATCGAGTGAGCACTGCTTGATAACAGCATTATATCTACATCACCACAGCCTAAAGTAGAGGGTTCGTTCAACTGGAAGAGATATTGGAGAATTGTAATGGGATAAAGAGTCCAAGTCCCTCACCAATATACTGAACGTGTGCCAGTGATAGTAAACTTCAATCCAAATAGTAGATAGCTTTGATGGGATCGATGCGAGAGGCTTTGATGGCGGGAAACAAACCTGAGATAAAGCCGATCAACAGGGAAAAGAAAAGTCCGAGCAGTACTCCTGACAAGGGCAGATAGAGAGGGAAATGTAATACTTTTCCGATGCCTGAGACTAGAGCCCAAGCGATCAATATCCCCGTGATAGCACCGAGTAAAGCCAATACGATAGCTTCGAAGATAAAATAGAAGAAGATATCATGTTCGGTGGCACCGATGCTTTTGCGGATGCCGATCTCGGTCATACGTTCCTGGATTGAGATCAGCAGAGTGGAAAACAGTCCGATTCCACCTACGATCAATGAGATTGAGGCAATCGCAGATAGGGTGATGTTCCATTTCTTCATCTGATTATCGATCTCGGAAGAAATGTTCAACATCATCGCCCCGATATCCATGAAAGTAAAATTGGGATACATATTGTGGCGGGAAAGTAGAATCTGACGAGCTTTGGCCTTCATGGTCTCGAATGATTTGGCATTGTGGGCCTGAAGGTAGATTACGTGAACCTGTTTTCCGGTTGTAAACCGGTAACTACCATATTTCAAGGGTACATAAACTGCCTGCAACTCACGATCCCGTTCCCAGGTATTAAAATTCATGCCACCGCTACTGTTCAGCTTGTCCGAGCCCAAAACTCCAATCACCCGGTATCGATGATCGCCGATAACCAGTTGTTCTCCCAAGGCATTGGAATCTGGAAAGTATTTTTCTGCGTATTTATATCCTAAAATCGCAACTGGAAGTCCTTCTTCAGCTTCGATCGGGCTAAACATCCGTCCGTGGTCAAGGTTGTAGTTTTTGTTTGTAAAAAAGTAGTTTTCCGTAGCTTTCACGGTTACATAATTGTCTTCATTACCAATGCGTTGCAGGCTGCTGGATTCCACCATGCCGTAGATGCCTTTGTAATCCAGTTCATTTTTCAGGGCGAAATAATCGTCAAGATCAACCGGATTGACCAATTGTACCGCCCGCCGCTTTGTTTCTACGGCAGAACGTTGATTGGTGTGCCCAAGGCTGGCTCCGGCAGGGGCGATGATCACGGAGAAATTCCAGCCCATTCCTTCCATGTTTTTGTTGATCAGATCTTTTAGCGCATATACGCTGGAAAACATTGTAACCACCGCTATCACACCGATCACAATGCCGATTGTGGTAAGGAAGCTGCGCATCTTGTGCGAAGCGATGCTTACAAGTGCGCTGCGGATTCCATCACCAATGTGCATATAGCTTAATCCAGGATGTGTTTACATTTTGGGCATTGCAGATAGTGCCCCTTGTCTTTGCTGTACTTTTCCGATAAATAATGGTTTCCGCAATTGGGACAGCTTTGAGCCACCGGTTTATCGTTTGAAATCCACTTACAATCGGGATAGCGGGAGCAGGCATAAAAGGGGCTGCCTTTTTTGCTGCGACGTGCTACCACTTCGCCTTTCTGGCAATCCGGGCATACGATACCAAGGGTTTTGGGACGTGAATATTTACACTTGGGATATGTGCTACAAGCAATGAAAGCGCCGAATTTTCCGGTTCGCTCCACCAATGGATTACCGCATTCCGGACATTTCTCATCCAAAGTGGGGGGTACCAGTATCTTGATCTTGCCGTCGGCATCCCTGGTGAAGCTTTTACTGTTCTTGCACTTGGGATATTGGTCACAGGAGAGAAATTCACCACTGCGCGAGCGTTTGATTACCATCTTGCCTACCTTGCAGACATCACAGATGATACCAGTCTCCTGGATCATTGCTTGCTTTTCTTTCTTCACATCCACTTTGGCAATGAGGGATTGCATATCCTGATAGTACTTCTTTACTAGGTCATGCCATACCACTTTGCCGTATTCCACTTCATCCAGCTTGTCTTCCATGTCAGCAGTGAACTTCACATTGAACAGACTGTCGAACTTGTCGGTAAGAAAACTATTTACGTCTTTGCCCAGAGGAGTGGGGACAAATGCCTTTTTCTCCATGTTCACATACTTGCGGTTGCGGATGGTGCTGATAATGCTGGCGTAGGTGGAAGGCCTGCCAATTCCTTTGGCTTCCAGTTCCTTGATGAGCGAAGCTTCCGTATAGCGCGAAGGTGGACTGGTATAGTGCTGAGATCTACGTAATGCACTGTGTTCCAGAGAGTCATTCTTGCTATAATCTTTACTGATTTTTTCTCCCAAAGGGATGTTCACATGGGAATAACATTTTAAAAAGCCTTCTTCGCTGATATGGTTTCCAGTAGCGCCAAAGCTTGCTTCGCCGATGCTGATCACAGCGGTGGTCGCCAAGACTTTGGCACTCTTCATTTGAGTAGCAATAAAGCGTTGCCAGATGAGTGTATAAAGCTTTAGCTGATCATTGTTGAGATGTGCCTGCAAGCTCTCTGGAGTCTTGAAGGGGTCTGTGGGGCGGATGGCTTCATGAGCATCCTGAGCGCCTTGCTTGCTTTTGTACACCCTGGTTCCAGTATGTAGCAGGTCATCCCCAAAACGCTGAGAGATAAGCTCTTTGCACGCTGCAATCGCTTCATCGGAGATGCGAGTGCTGTCGGTACGCATGTATGTGATTAAACCGCTGCTGTCACCACCCAAATCAATCCCTTCATATAGTTCCTGGGCAATGCTCATCGTTCTCTGAGCCTGAAATGCGAGTATCTTGGATGCTTCCTGTTGCAATGTGCTGGTAATAAAAGGAGGCGGAGGCTCTACGCTGCGGGTTTTGCGGGTGATGGATTCCAGCACGGCATCCTGGTTTTTCAGGCTCGTTGCTATGATTTCGGCTTCGTCCTGATTTGCCACTGTTATCTTCTTGCCTTTTACTTTTTCCAATCCTGCTTTGAACTTAGGCAGGTCATCACGCCAGAAATCGGCCTCAATCTTCCAGAACTCTTTGGGCTCGAAGGCGTTTATCTCAGCTTCTCGTTCGCATATGATGCGTAACGCTACAGATTGTACTCTGCCGGCAGAGAGATCTTTTGCGATCACTTTCCATAAAAGGGGAGAGATGCTGTATCCTACCACTCTGTCTAAAACTCTGCGGGCTTGTTGGGCATCTACTTTAGCGATGTCTATGCTCCCTGGCTGTGATATGGCAGTGGCAATAGCCTTTGACGTGATCTCGTTGAACACTATGCGATACAGCGATTTACCCTTACTTTCTTTGTCCAAAACCTTACTAAGATGCCAGGCAATTGCTTCTCCTTCACGGTCATGGTCGCTGGCAAGATAGATGGTATCCGCTTTTTCGGCTGCTTCTTTTAGCTCTTTTATTACCTTGCTTTTCTTTTTGTCGGTTACATAACTGGGTTTGAAATCATGCTCGACATCCACTCCCAAGTCATGATCAGGAAGGTCTCGAATGTGCCCCATGGAGGCTTTTACTGTATATTGGTTTTGTAAGAACTTACTGATAGTGTGTGCTTTGGCGGGAGATTCTACAATTATCAGATTCTTTGCCATTTAGTTATCCTCTTGCTCGTGGATGCCACAGCATTTTTTGTATTTCTTACCGCTTCCACAGGGACAGGGATCATTACGCCCAATTTTGGGTGCTACCTGAACCGGACGGATCTTCATTTCTGTTCCGCCAAATTCCGGAGGAGGGGTAGCAGAGCTGGTGTAATCTTGTTCCCGGTTGTTAATAAAACTATTCACTGCTTCATGCGTCATATTTGCGCCCTTCAGCATATCCTGCATATCCATCATCTGCTCCCGGGTGAGGAGATAGGTGGTGTAAACGCGTTTGGTAACGTTTTCCTGGATGCGGGAGATGAGCCCTTCAAAGAGAGCGAAACTCTCCTTTTTGTACTCTATCAGGGGGTCTTTATTGGCGTATGATCTCAGATATACACCTTCCTTTAGAAGATCCATTTCGTGCAGATGATCGCGCCATTCGCTGTCCACTACTTCCAGGAGCGATCGGCGTTCGATATCACGCATAATCTCTTCGCCAAATTGCCTTTCTCTGCGTTCATAAGCTTCATCGGCAATATCGTAGAGTGTGTTCAGCAGCAGTTCCTGATTCAGGTGATCGCTATCCAGGTCTTCTACCCGAAAGCTGATGTTCAATACCTTGAAATAGCTGCAAATCCTTCCCAATTCCCATTCCTCGGGGTACTGGGAGGCAGCGCAGACGTCATTTACTACGCGGTCGATGGTTTCATGGATCATTTCCTGGATCTCGCCTTTGAGATTGTAGCCCTTCAATACGCTACGCCGATAGCTGTATATTACCTCGCGTTGCTGATTCATCACTTCGTCGTATTTGATCAGGTTTTTGCGGATCTCAAAGTTGTGCTCTTCCACTCGGGTCTGAGCTTTTTCCACAGCTTTGGTCATCATAGGATGCCGGATGGCTTCACCTTGTTTTAGTCCAATTCTCTGCATCAATGGAGCCATGCGGTCACTGCCAAAGAGACGCATCAAGTCATCTTCCAGAGAGAGATAGAATCTGGATGTTCCCGGATCCCCCTGGCGCCCGGCACGACCGCGAAGCTGGCGGTCAATTCTGCGGCTTTCATGGCGTTCACTGCCTATCACATGAAGACCGTCCAAAGGCAATCCATAAGGATGTTCTTTCGTGCGTGATTTGGTGAGGTCTCGGTAGCTCTCCACACTCTGGCTTACTACACTTTCTCCCAGCTTGATGTCAGTTCCGCGGCCAGCCATATTTGTGGCGATGGTAACGGCACCGGGAGAACCTGCCATGGTGATGATTTCCGCTTCCCTCTGATGTTGCCTGGCGTTTAGCACGTTGTGGGCAATTCCGTGACGGCGCAGGAGGCGGGAGAGTATTTCGGATACTTCCACGCTAACTGTACCGACCAATACGGGTTTTTTCTGCTTGTGCCAGTAAATTATCTCATCGATAATAGCCTGGTATTTCTCGTTTTTGGTGAGATAGATGTCGTCGTCGTGATCAATGCGTGTGACGGGGACGTTGGTGGGAATAGCAACAACCGGAAGCTTGTATATCTCCATAAACTCGGCTTCTTCCGTAACGGCCGTTCCAGTCATACCGGCGAGCTTTTCAAACATGCGGAAGTAGTTTTGCAGCGTAATGGTGGCAAAGGTCTGCGTTCCGGCTTCGATGGCAACGTTTTCTTTGGCTTCCAAAGCTTGATGCAGACCGTCAGAAAAACGGCGCCCGGGCATCTGGCGTCCTGTGAACTCATCCACGATAATCACCTTGTTGTCGATTACCACGTATTCCTGATTGTTATCAAACAAAGTAAAGGCTTTTAGTAGTTGGTTGATGTTGTGCAGCATTTCGCTCTTATCCATGAAGTGGCCGGTGGCAATCTCACGTTCACGTGCTTTGACCTCTTCCGGGATACCCTCTTTGGCATCAATCTCACCCAGAATATCGTCAAGTGTGCGGACGACAAACAAATCGGGGTCTTTGCGGCTAAGCATATCCCGCCCCTTTTCGCAAAGGTCAACGCTGTTCTGGCGCTCTTCAACTATGAAGAAAAGCAAATCATCCAGTTCAGTCATCTTTTTGTCGCGCAGGTAGATGCCTTCAGTGTCTTGAACCAGGCGCTTCAGCGATGCATCCTGCATCAGCTTCTGAAATGCCTTGTTCTTTGGAGCGCCACGCTTTACCAGCAAGAGGTTACGTGCCAGTCGACTGTCTGAAGCATTGGGATTGTCCTCTTTCAGGTCTTCTCTAATCTCGCTGAGGAAGCGGTTTATCAAGGTATTTTGGGCTTGGACTACGGCGGAAATGCCGGGTCTCAGTTCATGATAAAAATTCTTATCTTGAGCAATGGGTCCGCTAATGATCAGCGGAGTTCTGGCTTCGTCAATCAGGATGCTGTCCACTTCGTCAACTATGGCAAAATAGAAATCTCTCTGTACCAATTGATTGGGGCTAACCGCCATATTGTCCCGAAGATAGTCGAAGCCAAATTCACTATTCATACCATAAGTAACATCAGCAGCATAGGCTTCGCGGCGGGATTCGTGATCCATACCGGTGGTGATGCAACCCACAGTGAGGCCATGGAAGTTGAAGATGGGACTCATCCATTCCGCATCACGGCTGGCCAGATAGTCGTTTACGGTTACCAGGTGAGCTCCGCGTCCAAGCAGGGCGTTCAAAAACAAGGGAAGCGTGGCTACTAGGGTCTTTCCTTCACCAGTGGCCATCTCTGCTATCTTGCCGTCGTGCAACACCATACCCCCGATTAATTGCACATCAAAAGGTACCATGTTCCAGCGGACGGGATTGCCTTTCACCATGAATTCCTTGCCTACCATTCTGCGACATGTATCCTTCACGATGGCAAAGACTTCAGGCAGGTATTCGTCCAGAGTTGCCTTATTCAGTTCTTTCAGTTTCTTCTGCTGGCTGTCTATCTGATTGTCGATATTGTTGCGTTCCGAATCTTCTGTGGCCTCTCTGAACGCTTCACGTAAGGCCTCCAATTCGCGGCGGGCGGGAGCTAATTTATCTTGGATCTCGGTCTTGATCTCAGTAACGCGATCAATCAATTGCTCGTCTTCGTATTGTGACAAGCCTTTGTAGATATCATTTATCTCTGCCACAAGCGGTTCGTAGCGCTTGAGGTCCAGACTGGATTTATCTCCGAATATTTTCCTAAGAATCTTTTCGAGCATGGTTCTTCCTTTATGATAGTCCGTACGAAAACAGGGTGGATATCCGAACTTCAATTTACCCTGACAGTCATAAAAACGGATTGGGCTATTATGTCAATTATTTTAGTATTGGTTGCAGTATGACAGCGTATTATCAAGGACTTGGCAGAATGGCTGGTAACAGAGCATGGTGGTGCCTGCTGGCATCTTTACACCTGCAGCTTTTGAACGATTCCCTCCCCGCAATTTCTGCAGATCTCATACTTGCTGCGATCCTGCAGGATCTGTCCGCGTATTTCGTTCATGGCGCTACCTTGCCACAGGCTTTTGAAGCTATGCTCAGATACAATCCCGATATTGAACTGTAAGTCTTTATCATAGCAACAAATGCATAGTTCTCCATCCCAGTTGATCACGGGCTGGGTCCAAAGTCTGCGGCAACGGTTCAATAACCTGGTTTTCAGCTCAAAGTGCTTTCCTTCGGCTATGTATCTGCTCATACGATGATCGGATGGCAAAAAGACAAGATCATCCTCAGTGTAAATCTGCACAGATTTAAACTCCAGCTTATCTACTCCGACTTCCTTTGCCATTTGTTTTACCTGTGCGATCTCATGTTCGTTTTGCTTCATTACGATGAATTGCCAGATTAATTGAGGGTTTCCATAATGCAAATCCCGCTTTGCTTTTACCAAGGCTTTCATGTTTTCCAACACCAGATTGTAATTGCCGTTTACCCGGTATTGATTGTATGTGGTCTCGGTGATGCCGTCCATTGAGATGATAATCTTGTTGAGTCCGCTTTGAACAATCGCTTTGGCATCCAGATTCAGGCTGGCATTGGTGGATATCATAGTATATAGCTCTTTGGAAGAGGCGTAGCGCAACATTGAGATGCAATCCGGATTCAAGAAAGGCTCGCCTTGATTCCACATAATCAGCATTCCCACTTTACGATAAACCTCATCTACTATGGTGCGGAAGCTTTGGATGGACAACATGCCCCGCGGACGCTTCAGACTGTTGTTACCACTGGGACAGAGGGGGCAATGCAGATTACAAATGTTCGTAGGCTCTATCATCAATGCTGGCGGAAAGTGATTGATGATCACCCTCTTATGAAACAAAGAGCGACGATAGTCCAGCCATATTCCCGCGGCGTTTCGCGCCCTTTGATACTTCGAGAAAGCTATAGCTATATCGCGGTTTTGGGCTATGCTCATCAGATCTCGGCTTTATGCAGGAATACGAAGCCCAAGAGGCAAAAAAACAGATTTGGAGCCCATGCAGCCCAGACTGGCGGAATCACCCCATTATACCCCAGACTCTGACTTACCTGTACCACAATCAGATAGGCAAAACATACCACCAATCCCAGCATAAACACCCAGCCGCGTCCCTTGCTGCGCACATTCGATGTGGCAATTGGGATGAAGAAGAAGATCACGATCAGATTTGTGAGGGGGAATGCCAGTTTCATGTGAAGATCCACAATCTCCCGGCTGGCATCTTCGCCCATTTTCTGCAATCTGCCAATGTAATCCCATAGCTCCAGAAAGTCCAGCGAAAGAGTCTTCTTTGTGATGCGGATAAAATCCTGTGGTTCTACATTCAGGATAGGCATCGTGGTACTGGGGTAATACTTGGAATACACCTGCTTACCCCCGGAGAAACGCCTGATATCACATTCAATGAGTTCCCAATTGTCACCATTCCACAAAGCGCTGGATGCACTCACTTTCTCTGTGATCTCATTGTTATCAAAGTCCACTTTGGTAAGGTCGATTACTCTCAATGTATTTTTGTAACCATCAAAGAAACCAAAGTAATAGAAGTCGTTGTCGTCTCCCCGATAGTGAATCCGGGCTTTTAACATCTGATCGTCAGGTTGCTCTCCCTTAATCTTTACATTGTAAACCACGTTACGCTGAGTCTCAGCATAAGGCAACAGATACTCGCCCATGGCTGCAATGGCAATAGAGATCAGCAATCCTACTCCGAATAAGGGTAGCATGGAGCGTTTGATGCTGATTCCTGCAGCGCGGATTGCTACAGATTCATTATGCTTTGCCAGGCCATTCATCATGAACAAACCGGCCAGAAGCACAGTTACGGGGGAGGTGAGTACAATCAGATAAGGCAAGCGTAACAGGTAGTAAGTGATGGCGAGATCAAAAGTAGCCCCTGCTTTTAAGAGCCGGGGGAGATTGTCTACCACATCAATCACGATAAAGACTACGGCAAAGCTGAAGAAGATAATAAAGTAAGTGCGAAGAAACTCGCGCAGGATATAACGGTCAAGCTTTCGCATCAGTGTACCACCTCATCCGGAGGAGGAGTCTTCCCGTTTCTCAAGTGTTTTATGCGCCACATCAGTACTTGCATATCAAAAAAGCGCTTTTCTCGTATTGAGCCCCAGATCAACAGACATGCCATGATAAAGAATACTATGTTTGATAACCACATGGAAATGAAGGGATTGAGGTTGCCCTTATCCGCCAGTTGCTCTCCCATGTTCAAGGCAACATAATAAACTAGAAAGATTATGCTGGATACGCTGAAGGCCATACCGATTCCGCTGGTTCGTGTCATCAGCCCCAAGGGAACGCCGATCATTACAAAGATTATGATGGCAAAAGATAATGCAAACTTCTTGTGATATTCCACTTCAAGTGCCTGGATGTTAGCTTCCAGTTCCTGAATCCGGTTCAGGGCAACTTGCTTCATGGATTGCAGGCGTCGCTGTTCAGTTTGTGCTGCATAGGGATTCGGATTTAATGAACCTGCTTCAATGCGGGATTCCAGTTTCCGGAGCTCTTCCTGTTTCCCTGCCAGTTCTTTCTTTCTGTCGCTCAAGGCGCTGGTAAGCTGTTGATAAGTCATCTCCCTGTCGCTTCGATATCCGGTTTCCATGAAGTCGGTTCTATTACCCAGGTCTTTTACATTGATTATGTATTTGGTGAAATTGGTGGTTTGATACTTCCCTGCCTCACGTTCGTTGCGTTGCTGCATCTGACCATTCTGCAGAGTAATGCGTAAAGCGTTGCCGTTATTCATCTGGATTACTGTACCGCTTTCCGCATAAATAGTGCGGGGAAATCTGCTCTCACTGCGATCGTATATGATTACATCCCGCAGCTCTTCTTCCGTGTTTTCTGAACACCATACAGTGTAATCCAGCAGGTGATTGTACTCTCCCTCCTCGATGATGGTCATTGGTTTATAATATGCCACTTTCAACATCAGATTCTTCAGCTTGTGATTGGTGTCCGGTAGAAACCAATGGTTGAAGTACACCATCAGTCCGGTTAACAAGATAGCGACAATGAAGAGGAGACTGAGCATGGAATAGATGTTTACACCGCTGGATTTTACTGCTATAATCTCGCGATCCACGCTCATCCTCCCAAAGGCAAGAATGGTAGCTACCAATACTGCCATAGGGATGGACAACGCTAACATATAGGGCATCGACAAACCGAAGACTTCCAGGACGATACCGATCGGCAATTGTTTCTCGATGATGAGATTCATCAGATCGATAATACGGTCGATCAGTAATACAAAGGTGACCACCAAGAGCGAGATCAGGAAGGGGGAGATGTGTTCCTTCAGGATATATCGCTTCAAGATCATTCTGAGCTCTCCATCATATCCAGCAATTCGTCTTCACTAATGATACTCACAGTACCCATTTTCTCCGCTTTGCTGAGCTTGGAACCCGGTTTATCTCCTACCACCAGGTAGTCCAGGGCTTTGGATACTCCGCTAAGGATCTTCCCGCCATGACTTTGGATCAGGGCTTCAAGGTCTTTTCGGCCATAATGGATCATGCTTCCTGTGATCAGAAAGCTCTTTCCTGCCAGTTTATCCGAGCGGCTTTCATAGCGGTAAGTCATGGGTATGCCAAGTTGAACTAGTTTATTTATCAGTTCCTGGTTTTTAGGATTGTCAAAGTAATCTCTGATGGCGCGCGCTATTTTGGCTCCAACCTCAGGCACTGCGCTCAACTCATCTATGCTCGCTGCTTGAAGGTTTTCGATATTACCAAAGTGTTGAGCCAGATTACGTGCTGTCACAGCCCCCACAAAGCGAATGCCTAAGGCAAAGAGCACTTTGTCAAAATTCTGCTGTTTGGAGTTTTGAACAGCTTGCCTCAGGTTACTAGCGCTCTTTTCTCCCATCCGGTCAAGAGCTGCAACCCGCGCATAATCTATTTGGTAGATGTCTTCAATGCTTTGTATTATGCCTTCTTCCAGCAAGCGAATGACAGATGAAGAGCCCAAGCCCATGATGTCCATAGCTTCTCTAGAGGCAAAGTGTTCGATGCTGCGGGCTAATTGCGCCGGGCAATCTGCAGATGTGCAATATTCGATAGCTGCTTCTGATTCGCGGGAAAGAGGGCTGTGGCATACGGGGCAGCTATCAGGGAGAGTCACTTCTTTAGCTTTGGGATCTCTCACAGATGTGTTTACAGATAGAATTTTGGGGATTATCTCGCCGCTTTTTACGATTCTTACTACATCGCCTTCGTGAATATCCAGACGGCGGATCTCGTCGAAATTGTGCAAAGTGCAGCGAGAGACTGTGCTACCAGAGATATACACAGGTTCGAGGATTGCCACTGGAGTGATGGCGCCGGTTCTGCCTACTTGAAATTCGACATTCAGCAATTTGCTTTCTTTCTCTTCCGGTTTGAACTTGTATGCGATGGCCCATTTTGGGCTTTTGGCTGTAAATCCCAGTTGCTTTTGCAGTGCAAAATCATTGATCTTTACCACAACTCCGTCGATGTCGTATTCCAGCTTTCCGCGCAGCCCCTCCATCCTGCTACAGAAGTTTGAGAGGCTCACCTTATCGCGACACATTATATAGTTTTCAGCCACTGGGAATCCCTCTTCTTTCAACCATTCCAAGAGCTCAGTTTGGCTATTTGCTGGAGCTTGATGACTTACATATCCAATAGTGTAAAAGAGGGCACGTAATGGGCGTTTTGCCACCAAATCCCTGTCTTTCAGCTTAATTGATCCAGCAGCAGCATTACGTGGATTTGCAAAGACCTTTTCATCCGCTTCTCTCCGCTCTTCATTCATCTTCAAAAAGTCTTTGATGGGGAAGTATATCTCGCCTCGGATCTCTATCTCGCCCTTGTAATTGATCTCTTGCGGTATTCCCGGTATAGTAAGGAAGTTTCGTGTAACATCCTCCCCTTCCACACCGTCTCCACGAGTGCTGGCATAACGTAGATTTCCCTCCTGATAGAACAGGTTGATCCCAAAGCCATCGATTTTAAGCTCGGCACATACTGCCGGCCTATCTGTATACTCCATGGCGATTTTATCCCACCATGCAGTCAATTCCAGAAGGGAATAGGCATTGTCCAGGCTAATCATACGCTGTTTGTGGGGGATTGTTTTCCCTGAGGCGGAAAGATCGCTGCCAACCTCTGCCAGTACTGTCGGCACCGGTTTCTCCAACTTGGCACTCAATTCCTTCAGTTCCTGCACCAGCAGGTCGTATTCAAAATCTGATATTTCTGGATTCGCATCGCGATAATACAGCTCATTATGCCTTTTGATTTCGGCACTTAGTTGATTTATTCTGTTTTCAATCTCTTTAATTGTCATGGCAGATAATAAAGGGAGGGTCGGCGATCCGCAAAAGCATTATTGAAGTCTGTAACTTGTTTTGAAATAGCCAGTTCAGGGTCTATCTGCACACTGTAGATGGCTTCTTCCGTGTCGTTCATGCGGATTAGTATTTCGCCTTTGGTACCCATTATTTGGCTGCCTCCGGTAAAGTACTCGCTATATTCGCCGTTAATCTCTGTCCCGGTTCGGTTGGATGTGATGCTAAAGACACGGTTTTCCAAAGAACGGGTCTTCATGGCTTCCTGACACCAGGGGAGCACTAGGTTGGCTGGATGACATATAATCTGTGCTCCTTTCAGAGCCAGGCTGCGTGCTGATTCGGGGAATTGCCAATCGAAGCATATCATCATCCCGATCTTGACCCCGCTTTTGGCTTCACACGCAAAGAAAGCTTTATCGCCGGGGCTGAAGAAGAGCTTTTCACGATAGAATAGATGAATCTTGCGATATACGTAGTAGCTGCCATCGGGATTTAGCAAAGCGCTGCTATTGTAATACTTATCCCCATCCTTTTCTGGCAATCCATAACAAATAGAGCAATCGAGCTTGCGAGCCAATTGAAGTAGTGACTTAAAATACTCGCCGTCCGGAATGCTTTCTGCTACTTTAGCTACTTCTTCCTGGCTCTTAAACACATAACCAGATAATGCCAATTCGGGCAGTACCACCAAGTCGCTTTTAATCTGCATCAGCATATCGTGGATCTTGATATAGTTCTCTTTTGGCTTCATAAACTGAGGCAGGTACTGCAAGACCGATACTGTATATTTCATTGTTTCACCCTCATCAGTGGAGCTATAGCTCTGTCGAAATTACCCATAACTTTGGAGATGGCTAGCCCATAATTTGTAATAGGTACTCCCCGGCGATGGCATTCCACTATTCTACGATTCATTTCCGCAACGTTTATCATACAACCTCCGCAGTGGATGCATAAAGCATAGTCTTCCAGATTATCGGGAAAGTCGTGCCCAGCATAAGTATCGAAAGTAATGTCTTTCTTACTATAGTTGGATATCCACCTCGGTAGTTTTACTCTTCCAATATCGTCCTTTTGCACATGATGGGAGCAAGCCTCCGCAATCAGGACTTTATCCCTATTCTGAAGATTATCTATCTGATTTGTACCGCTTAGCAGGATGTCCAGCTCTCCTTTATAACGAGCGAAAAGGATGGAAAACGTGGTTAGTTCTATCCCTTCAGGAGTATCCCGGTTTACTTGCTCTAAGGCTTGTGAATCCGTAACCACCAGATCCGGGGGTTCTTTCATCATGGCCAGAGCGTCTTTCAGTTCAGTATCTTTTACTACGATGGCTTGTGCGTCATGATCCAGGATATCGCGGATAGCTTGAACTTGCGGCAGGATAAGGCGACCCTTGGGTGCAGCGCTGTCGATGGGGCACACCAATACCACTTTGGCTTTGGGTTTAATGATATCCCCTAGCAGGACACGGTTTTCGCTAAGATGTTTGGGTGCCAGACGCACTAATAGATTCTTGGCTTCATCAATGCCGCGTTTCTCCTTTGCACTTACATGTACAGAAGGAATGTTCCGCAGGCTGCAGTATTCTATGTTTTGGGAGTCTGTATCGTATAAATCGGCTTTATTGAAGGTCATCAACAGTGGAATTTCCATTTCCTGCACTCGGTCAAGCATCTGCAATTCACTATCTGAGAATGGAGCTCCGTCGCTTACAAAGATCACGATATCTGCCCGGTAGAGGATCTTGCGGGTGGCAGCCACGCGTTTTTTGCCCAAGTCGCCTTCATCGTCCACTCCGGCTGTATCATAAAAAGTAACAGGGCCCAAGGGCAGCAATTCATAATGCTTGTCAACGGGATCAGTAGTAGTGCCGGGAACCTCCGAGACTATTGCGATTTCCTGTCCTACCAGAGCGTTGATCAGGCTGGATTTACCCGCATTACGTTTGCCAACTAGGGCAATGATCAATCTCTCTCCACGGGGAGTAGTAGCCATCTATATGCTCCATAATTACTTAGTTTTCTTTTCACGCAAGCTTGCTAGCAAATATCCGTCAAGTTCTTTTTCAAAATGACAGCCATCCAACCGTTCAGATATGGTAGAATCTACTTCAGTTTACCCAAATATTATCCTAGAGTTCCAACCACCTTTGCTATCTGCTTCTGTTAATAAAGTCAATATGTGGCTTTGGCTTGCATAGTTACCACCCCGCAATTGAACTCCATTTTGGGTTTAAGTAAGCGCTTCCAGCTCCTTTTGCAAAGAATCCAGCTTCTGTCGGCTCAGATTCAGTCCCTTTATACTCTCGCTGCTATCCCGGATTTGCTTGCAGGTTACGATACCGTCTGCCAACAGTGCAGTCTTATCAGCTTTACTTAGCGAACTGAGGACGGTGATCGGAAATATCTTCTCATTCTCAATGACATCCTTTAGTGCTTTGGATTTGGGATGATCCCAGCCCATAAGCTGGATGCCTTTGCATCTACTGTATTGGACGGAATCCGGAGTAAACCTGGAGTTCGTAACTATCCAGGTTACAAACTTACTATCCTTGTAGGGCTTTTCTTCGCGTAGTTTTTCTACGATGTCCTCCACACGTGAGTGAACATAGAGCGGCACTTGAACGCTCACGCTGTTTCCCTGTTTTACAGAAAACTTGCATTCCACCAGGATCAGTTCATTGCCTTTGGATGCCAATACATCCATTTCGTGAGTAACAGACGCTCCTTGCATTACTAGTGCGGTTCTCACTGTGTATCCCCAGTGTTTGAATACCTCTCCGATAAAAACCTCGAAAGGATGGCCGCTGGGACCCATTTCCATGATCGCTGTTTTCAGCTTGTAATGCGATGCCCCAGCTTTACTCAAGCGCTTGAAATTGCTGTATGCTCTGGCATATATCTGCTTTGTGCTGAGGCCGTCATACACCCATTGGGAGATGTCATCCACGATTGAAGTTATCTCTTCATCCGCTGCTCCGGCATTCTTGAGTGATGCTTTTAGCTTCTCAACGTTAAACGCTTCCAATTGACCGGAAGCTTTCCTGATCATTATCAGAGGTTTGTTAGTTTCATATTGCATTGTTGATTCCTTATATGGATATTGGCCAACTGCGCAGAGACTGTAAGGCAGAACGATCTCGCATATCTATAGCATATAGCAGGCTCATCATCGCTCTGGATTATTATCCCCAAATCCGAATAATTGCGGCTACAGGAATGAGTCAAGTGTTTTGAATGTTGCATCCCAAACCAGCCTTTAGTATGAGTATTTTTACTGAAAACCTGAGATTGTTCTATCTATTATGTTGATGCTTGTCCACAAAGCAGTCTCAATACCACTTATCTATGCAAATAATGGCTTGACCTAATCAATACAATAAAATGAGCATCACCTTCACTAAAATTTGCGAAGGAGACATCATGCAAGGCTATTATCAGATGCCTACAGTTAACGGTGGACAGGTAGTTTTTCTTTCCGAAGATGATCTTTGGACTGTATCCCTGAAAGGTGGTACCGCACACAGACTTAGCTCCAATCTGGGTCCGATGCGTAAACCATTACTCTCGCCAGATGGTAAATGGATTGCATATATGGGAATGGAAGATCGAGTAATCGATATCTATGTGATGCCCTCAGAGGGTGGGCAAGCCACACGATTAACCTGGCAGGGATGCAATTGTATCCCGCTTTGCTGGAAAGGTGACAGGATTATTTATGCCACCACTTATGGATCATTTACTATCCGTGAGTTGTTTCTTTGGGAAGTGGGGCTGGATGGAATGCCACCGGTAAAACTTAACTATGGCCCTGCACTCAGTATCGCGTTTGGCACAAAAGGTGTGGTATTGGGTCGTAATACCACCGATCCCGCTCGCTGGAAAAGGTATCGGGGAGGCACTGCTGGGTATTTTCTGATTGATCCTGATGGTAAGGGTAAGTTTCGCCGGTATTTGGATCTGAACAGCAACCTCAGCTGCCCTATGTGGATAAATGATAGAATCTACTTCATCTCAGACCACGAAGGCATCGGCAATATCTATTCCGCAGATCTAAAAGGCAAAGACATCCGCAAACATAGTTCACATACAGATTACTACGCTCGCAATGCCAAAACCGACGGTAAAAGCATCGTCTGGCAAGCCGGCGGAGACCTCTATTCATTGGATGTTGCCAGCGACAAGTATAAGAAAATCAAAATCGAATATCGTAGTCCCAGAGTTCAGGTTTATCGTAAGTTTGTAGAACCGGGAAAGTACATGAACAGCGTCACTCTCAGTCCCGATGCCGGTTCGGTTTGTATGGACATCCGTGGTAAAGCCTTTTGCGGAGGAGCCTGGGAAGGCAGTATCCAGCAATATGGCAAAAAGCAAGGCGTACATTACTATTGCAGCACCATTCTCCCGAATAATAAAGGTATGCTTACCGTGTCCGATGAAGGCGATATCGAGCATTTTGAGCTGTATCCGATCCGGGCGGATTATGGTTCTGTGGATTCCATAACCAAGCCCAGAATGTTCAAAGGTGATTTTGGCAGACCTTACGAGTTTGTTCCTTCTCCCTGCGGCAAATGGATCGCCTTCTCGAATCATCGAAATGAACTGTGTGTCTTGAATCTGGATACAGAAGAATTGATCAAAATAGATCAAAACAAATTCGGTTTGATTGAGGGATACGACTGGTCTCCGGATAGTCGCTGGATTGCATATTCAAACCAGGAAAACCGGCTTACAAGCAGAATAAAAATCTACGACTTACAAAAGCGGGAAACACACGCCATCACCAATCCTGTAAAGTTTGACCTTGATCCCTGCTTTGATCCGGAAGGGAAATATCTGTATTTTGTATCCAGCCGCACTTTTGAGCCGGTAAGCGACAGCATGCAGTTTTCCTTTTCCTTTATTAAAGACAGAAAGCCCTATCTGATCACACTCAAAAAGGAAACCCGCTCTCCTTTCAATCCTGATCCCAAAGCCCTGGAGCTTAAACCGGAGCAGAAAGACGACAAAAAGAAGGATAAAAAACAGCCCAAAGTAGAACCGGTTGAGATCGATTTTGACGGCATCAGCGAACGGATCGTCGAGATACCTGTTGAAGCAATGTATTTGGGAGGCCTGGCTGCCATTCCAAACAAGATCTTCTACTTCAAATACGACTATACAAAGGTTCGTGTCGAAAATCAAGAGACTCAAGTCGATATCTACTGTTATGATCTGGAGAAGATGGAAGAGCAACTCTTTTTAGCCGGAGTACACTCCTATACCTTCAATATAGACAGATCGGCGATCCTGATCCGGGCAAATAAACAGGTTCGCATCATCTCTACCAAACGTGATCCCAAAAGTGATCTGCCCAAGGAGATGAAACCAGGCAGAGAGACTGGATGGATAGACCTGAACCGCTTTAAAGTAGAGATTGAACCGCTGCAAGAATGGAAACAGATGTTCCGCGAAGGATGGCGTTTGCAAAAGTACTACTTCTGGAACGAAACGATGTCCAATATCGACTGGAAACGAGTGTATAAACTATATTATCCTTTGGTAGAACGAGTGGGTTGCAGGGGAGAATTCTCTGATCTGATGTGGGAAATGCAGGGCGAACTGGGTACTTCACATTGTTACGAATTTGGTGGAGACTACCGTACGGGCCCATCATATCCATTGGGCAAATTAGCTGTGGATTGGAGCTTTAATGCCAGGAATCAACGCTGGAAGATAGACCGCATCATCAAAGGGGATTTTTGGGAAAGCAATAGCCGCTCGCCATTGATGGATCTGGGAATAAACGTTCCTGCAGGCAGCATCGTAAAAGAGATCAACGGCATTCACCTCAGCGCAGAACAAACACCTGAACGATGTCTGGTAAATTATGCCGGTACCAAGGTTCAGCTGTTGGTTACGGATGCTCGGGGACGCAACAAGAAGCTGGTAACAGTAACTCCTATAGCAGATGAATCTGCCCTTCGCTATCGGGATTGGGTGGAGGCAAATCGCGAATATGTTCACCAGAAGAGCAAAGGGAAAGTCGGTTACATCCACATTCCTGATATGGGCCGAGAAGGACTGAAGGAATTCCATCGCTATTTCTTGAGTGAATTGGATTTTGAAGGACTGGTGGTGGATGTCCGCTACAACGGTGGCGGCTCGGTTTCACCTCTGCTGCTGGAAAAGCTGGCACGCAAACGCATCGCTTACGACTGCACCCGTTGGTTTGGCTATGATCCATACCCCAGTGAAGCTCCGGCCGGATCACTGGTGTGTCTTACAAACGAAGCAGCAGGGAGCGATGGCGACATCTTTTCCCATGCCTTTAAACTGATGAAGCTGGGAAAACTGGTTGGAAAGCGAACTTGGGGCGGTGTGATAGGCTTCTGGCCACGTAACTGGTTGGTGGATGGCACCATCACTACTCAACCTGAATTCTCTTTCTGGTTCAAAGATGTGGGTTGGGGCGTGGAAAACTATGGTACCGACCCCGATATCGAAGTGGACAACATGCCGCAGGACTACGCCCAAGGAAAAGATCCGCAATTGGATACTGCCATCAAAGTAGTGCTGGAAGATATCAAGAAGAATCCACCTCTTAAGCCTGATTTCTCAAATAAACCCGATCTGGCCTCCAGATAACTAATCTTTCCTACACCTAAGTGCTTGGAAAATGGAGTGTCGCTAGCGAGAAATAGTTCGTATGTCATTATCCAGCTTTGCGATACCCTTTTAGAGCAGATATGGATTTATCCATCTCTTCGATAT
>JAQWBI010000005.1 GCA_028706475.1 Candidatus Cloacimonadota bacterium | reverse complement strand
AAAATCCGACATGGAGCTTTCCAGACCTTCAATTCCGACAATTGTAAAGGGAGTTTTTTCCAGCAAGCTTGTCAAGGCTTTGCGCTCCGGCGCTTTCAGGTTTGTAGCGGCAATGTCTGCCGGAATGCCGTGTTTATTGCACAGAGCCATCGCCAGAGATTGCGGTAAACCAAGCATTTGCAGAATGCTGGTTACGCGCTTCTTGGGATTGTTTTGAATGAGAGCGGATATCTGGGAGGCATCCGCCAGGCATAGATAGATGTGGTCTCCAGCGTTTAAAGAACGTGAATTGTCCAGGATCAGGGGACCGCTGAAACCGGTGTGAGTGAAGAGCAAATCCCCGGTGGCACAGTGTTTGCCAAAATAGAGCGAAGCCTTCAGCGATACTCCGGCGCAGGTGCAGAATGCCGAGTAGTCCTTGATGCGGATAGAAGCCAAAGCCGGCCGAGGTGGAATTATACTGTGACCCAGGCTTTGTGCCAGACGGTAGGAAGAGCCGTCGCTGCCGGATTGGGGCCAGGAAGCTCCTCCTGCAGCCAGAATGATAGCAGATGCGGCAAATTGCCTGCTGTCATCTGTGGATAGCGTAAAACCGCCGTCCCGGATGCTGATCCCAGAGATATTACAAGCCGTGCGGATGGTAGCCCCGCGACTTAAGGCGAGTCTGAGCAGGGTATCCCGTACATCCGCGGATTTTCGGCTTTGGGGAAATGCTTTGCCATCTTCTCGAATAAATACCGGACAGCCAGCATCCTCCAAAAGGCGGATAAAAGCACGATTGTCGAAAGCGTAGAAGGCGGGTTTGAGCCAGTTGCGGAATTCACCCAAGGCTTTCAGGAAGCTCTCGCTATCGCAGGAATTTGTAAAGTTGCACTGTCCGCTGCCCGAAAGCAAGAGTTTTTTGCCCGCCATAGGATTGCGCTCCAGAATTACTGCCTCTTTTCCGCATGCTATGGCTGCTGCCAGACCCGCAGGACCTGCACCTACGATTGCGATCATTTCTTGAGCATCGCCTTGCTGAAGATATGGGCGGGGAGTTTGGGATTGATTTTTGTAGGTAAGGAAATACTGATTTGCTTGGTGATCATGAACGCTTCACCTCATTGTTTATGTTTATTCTGTAAGAATATCTTCTCCGTAGTATCTGTCAAGAACATACTGCGCAGAGGCGTTATAAGGCTCTATTTTGATTGCGGTTACGCTACATTTGATCGCCAAAAAAAACGAACGCCACCCGGAAATATCCAGGCTCGGCGTTCGCAGTGACAACAGGATCTTGTTTAGGATACCCTATAGTGATTACCAGAAAAGTATCGAAAGAACTAACATGAGTTAATCTCCACTTTTCCCCTACAGATTAGCTCTTAAAATAATAAAGTGTTCCCTAGAAGCTCTGTAAGTTGTTACAAATAGAGCTGATATATTTCGGGGATTGTACAATATCCTAGCTGGTGCGGGTGGAGAAACTGCATTCTTTTGAACCGCTATCTTTGCTGATTTCGAATAAGCTTTGCCTCCGGAATGATGTCAACTACACTGGTGATGTTCGCAGAGATGGCATACAAGTCGCCGCTGCCGCCATCCGGACTTCCGTGACCAATTAGCCTGAAGGGAGTGGTATTGGCGTTGGAACCAAATTCTGCCTGTGCTTCCCATATCATCGAGGGTTGACCAGAGCCCCAGCGTCCGCCCGAAAAGGCTGGATCGCCCTGGGGAGCATCTGCCGTGTAGAATGCGTTGAAATCTGTGGAATGGTTGATTTCCATCAGCACTCGATATTGCTGTGAAGATGCGTTAAAATTTGAGGATACGCAGAAATCGTATTTGGGTGTAGCCGCAGTAAATAGGGCAGGGACAGGGTTTTTGCGGGTGGGCATCAAAATACCGGGTTCATATTCTTTGTGTTGCTTATACACCCAAACTGCAGGGTCCGGCGGACCGAATGCAGATAAAGCAGAACTGACAATGGTGGGTATCCGGGATGCCGAAAGCTTGAAAGCACTCATTATGCAGAGAATTCAGAACATATCCGGCTCTCCTGCCGATAGATCAGTGGATAACAAGAGTAGTGAATTGCAGGTATTACAAAGCATTCATAAGGAATTGGCAGCTCTGCGTGAGGAATTGAGCAAAAAGCAATAGCAAGTCTTGACCTGAGCTGGAAGACTCTTTCTCAAATATCGGTGTAATACCTGGCTTTTTACAAGAGCTTTTCGATGAGCCGTTGCCCTGTCTATACATTATTGCAACGCAGTACCCGGGCTGGCTATGATGAAACGCATCTTTTGCATTATAGTGTTGCATAATCTCAATTTTTATCCTTGCTTAGGCTTTACCATTTATCCAGATGGGAAGACCACTTTTCGGGTAGAGTTATTACATGTTTCGACGCGCGATCGCTTGGGAACCGCTATTGTAAAGGATTTGCCGGATTTGTCCCAGTGTTGTCCGCTACATAGTATTAGAGGCTTCTTTGGGGATAGCCTCTAAAGCTAGAAAAAACATATTGAAATACATCGCTCTGCATAAGCGACGGGGCGAAGCTGTATCGGTAAGTAGGGCAATACATGGGTAGATAAGGTACATGCGCGTCTGCAAGAAAATAAAGAGCATGAGTGCAGAGTTGTCAAGCAGGGGTGGTAATCTTGCAACAAAACAGTAAGTAATTCCGAGAATTCCACTTGACATTTTATTGCCCTGTGACATGTTTGAAAGAAAATGAGATTTGGGAAGCTACTTTGAAGAAACTGCTAATCATCCCGTTGCTATGGTGTTCGCTGCTGGCTGCAGTAAGTCCTGAGAGAGCTATGCTGTATTCTGCCTTGATACCTGGAGGTGGGCAAGTGTACAATAAAGCTTATGTAAAAGCGGGGATTGTGGTGGGTTTGCAGGCATGGAATGTGGGCAGAGCATTGTATAACGACGCCAAAGCGGATGACTTTATCAAGAAGTCCAAGCTAAGCACCGATGCTTATTACACTCAGTATTACAAGGACAGGGCGGAAGAACACAAGCAGAAGCGCCGCAGCGATATCTGGTGGATTGGCATCACCACTGCCCTGAGTGTGTTGGACGCTTATGTGGATGCTCATTTGGAGAATTTCGACAGTGAAAAACAGCGCTTGCATCTGCGCTTTGAAGAAGGAAAGGCAGGGCTGGAATTGGTCTTTTAACATTAACATTGGAGCATATATGAAAAAACAATACCTGTTTGTATTTATCTTGGTTTTACCTCTGATTTTGATTGCAGCGAAAACCATGACAGTTCAGGAGTTTGAGTTGGAGGTCTGGAGGCTTACAAATGTGCAGAGAGCGCATTACGATATCCCTCTTCTAGCTTATGATCACGGTTTGGCAGATCTTTCCCGACTACACTCTCAGAACATGCTGAAACACAACTTCTTTGCTCACAAAGATCATCTGGGAGATGAGGTTGGCGGACGAAAAATGAAATACTACCCCAACCTTCTGGTTACAACCATCGGAGAAAACCTGGGTAAATTCCGCAATTCCGCTGGTACTTTCAGCCCAATGGAAGTGATTACCGGTTGGATGATGTCTCCGCCTCACCGGGATAACATTCTGAATCCAGAATATACTCATCTGGGGGTGGGTTTGATTCTAAATGGAGAGACCATGTATACCACACAAAACTTTGCCACTCCCATCACTAAGATGACATCAGGACTACCAAAAAAGCTAAGTAAGGACAAAACCTATCGCTTAAGCTTTGAATATATGTCCGGACAACCATCACAAAAGCTAACAGCAACTCTACGCTTTCCGAACAAGAACATAATCTACAAGATTTCTGAAGAGCAGGCTATGGTGGGCGGACAGCCCCTGCCGATCTGCTGGAGTTCAGCGACAGATTTTTATGTGGATGTTCCCTTTTGGGCAGGTAAGGGCGATTACAAGCTTTGTTTCGGTTTTGATGGCGGGTATTTTCCGGAAGGTATCACCCTTAGCGCAAAGTAAGCTCTACATATACTGGACAGTGATCTGAGCCCATTACATCTTGGCGGATACCGGCTTTGTTAATCATGTCCAGATGTTCCTTATCGATGAAGAAATAGTCGATTCTCCAGCCGATGTTGCGAGGTCGGGCTCCGACGCGATAACTCCACCAGGAATACTGATCCTCAGATGAATCGAAATGCCGGAAAGTATCTACCCAACCGTGTTCAACCAGTTTATCCAGCCATTGTCTTTCGATGGGTAGAAAGCCTGATATATTCTCGTTTTCCTTGGGCCTTGCCAGATCAATCTCTTTGTGTGCAGTGTTGTAATCTCCCGCAACTAATATCGCTTTTCCGCTCTTGCGCTTGCTTTCCATTACTTCAAGCGCTTTGTCGTAAAATCGCAGCTTGTAATCCAGGCGGCCGTCGTTCATGGCTCCATTGGGGAAATAGACATTGAAGAGAATGAATTGATCGTATTCGGCAATGTTTATACGCCCCTCGGTGTCAAACTCCTCTACTCCAAAGGCATCTGAGAAGGAAAGCGGTTCCACTTTGGAAAACAGAGCTGTACCGGAATAACCCTTGCGAAGGGCAAAAGACCAGTATTTGTGATAAGAGCTAAGCTCTGCCAGCTCCTCAGGAATCTGATGTTCCTGCAGCTTTGTTTCCTGTAAACCGACGATATCCACATCAGCTTTTTTGATACTGGGAATAAAGCCTTTGTTCATGGCAGCCCTTAGTCCGTTCACGTTCCATGACCAGATTGTGATCTTCATGTGTTCCTCATTATCGTTTCTAATAGATATAGTAAGCGAAATGCACAAGAATTGCAAGCAAAGCAGCTATCAAAGAAGCCTGTGCAAAATGCTGCTTGACACTCAGGAGAGGGAAATTATATTGTCTACAGTTCTTCAAAGTATATAGGGGGTGACATGGTTTCGACAGGGAACCAGTGTGGTAGAGATGCATGTCGGAGATGCTATCCACTCCGTCAACAAGTAGCAAATGCAAATTAACTGCAAACGATAACTTACTCTTAGCCGCTTAGTGCGGTTACGTTCAACCTTTTCGTGCCATCGGGAAAGGATTGGGCGTCGTAACAGTATGGCTGCCCGTGTGTTGACCGCCGATATACACATGTTAAGCTTTTCGGCTGGGGCTTTGCGGGTCTGATTGTCTTTGCCGTAATGCCTGAGACCTAAAGACAACTAAGCATGTAGATTCTCTATGGCGCTGTTCTTTGGACGCGGGTTCGATCCCCGCCACCTCCACCATTTATATAATCTCACGAAAGTGTAAATGTCCTTCAAATGCGATTCCACAAGAGACAGACACCATCAGATTAATATAGGATTTCGGATTTTCAAGTATAATTCTTCCGGTTTTTCTAAACATACATGGAAAAAAGTATACATCCCTGAATAACTACACCACAAACGATTACACAGACTCCATGAAAGACTAAATAACCTACTCTCGATTATCCGAAACAAAATTTGAAACATTCTGCTTGACTAGTCTCGGTACCCAGTCAAGTATGGTATGCGATTCGTAGTATCTGCCATATGCGGTAGATATCGACGCTATGTACATGGAGGTATTGTGAGAACAAGACAACTTGTGATAGTGCTCATCATCGTGCTCCTAACCATTATCAGCAGTGAGGGATGGGCGCAGGAGTACCCCGGGATACATTATCTGTATAGTTACCAATGGTACGCGTCAGGGGGGATGTTCGGAGGACTGGATTGGTCAACGATGGGAAGCTCTGTGTTCTATACTTCTGAAGACAACCCGCTATGCGTTGACAGCCTGCGCTATATATTTCATCATGATGAGGAGAATCCTGATTTTGATGTTGATATTGATGAGATCCGCCCATTTGATGGGGATTTGCAACTCTTCACCGATTACTTCATCCTCAGAAGCCCAGGCAGATATCACCCATCCATGACAATGTACCGCATCAGCAAGATAAACTATCAGGGCTACTATCTGGAGGATTGTCTTTCGAATTCGTTGGATCCTGAAGATTATTATCTAAAAGCCTGGCACTACTATGATGATAATATGCGGTTACTGGCTTCGGTGATAAAGTATAGCGAGCCTCTCTCCTACCAAAGAAAAGAATACATTGTGGATCTGCAAGGACGCAGAATTGAGGAGATGCACTATAGCTCCCCAGATTCACTGGATTGGCAAGCTACAAAACGTATCACTTTTGAATATGGTACCGAACCGTTTGGGGAAAGCCGGGATTTTGAAAAGCACGCTTTATATACCCCAGATTATCTCATGCAACAATGCGGTTACTCCGATTTCATCTATTTGAACAACGATTATCCAATCTATTCCACCACCATTCAGATGAGCGATGCCCAAGGGCAATGGTATAATCCCGAAACAAACTATATCAGCTACTCTCAGATCCCTGAGGAAGAAGAAATCTATATTTCGGACACTTATCATGGTTATCAGAATCGTTACGATAACAATGGACTTCTGTTGGAAACTGGAGTTATGGAATATGACGAATTACCCTCGTTCTATTTGAGTTACCAGCATTCCACGGACACATCCATTCCTCATTCACCCCAGATACCACAAATAACAATGAATATATGGCCCAATCCAGTCAAACAGATAGCCAGTCTACATTACTCTCTGGCTAAAGCAGCTACCCTATCAATAAGCACCTACAACATCAAAGGCCAGCTGCTGAAAAAAGAAACATACAGCACTTCAGCACAAAACGGCGAAATCCTCTGGAGTCCTACGGATGCACAGGGCAGATCTCTTTGCAATGGCATCTATTTCGTCCGTCTGGAAGCCAATGGCTCCTGCTATACCAAGAAGTTGATTGTGGGCAAATAGGCTACCAGACAGCTGGAATAATTTACATAAAAAAACAGTAAGAAAACCAACTTACGATATGGAATGCAGAAAATGGCAATCAACTCCCGCAAAAACCTGTCTTCCATGGAGTATCCATCTTAATAGAAAGAACAGTGCTTTCGAAATTAGGAATTCTTTCTACATTGCTCATCATAAGCGCTACCTTACTAGTGACTCGTACAGGCATGAATGTTGTTTTGATATTGCGCTGCCAAACTCCAATCTCCCAGATACTTCTGCCGAATGATTCAGAGCTGCGGTTCACACTCTGTGTCTCAACGTGTAGAGAAGTAGATATCATCGGGTTATCATCGAGTGAGCACAGGATGATAACACCTTGATATCAGGTTCAGCACTGGATCGAACAAAGGGAAAGATAATAATGGATTCAAAGGCTCCCTTCGGTCGTTGTGGCAAGTCGTAGATTGCCACCCCATGCTTGACATGACATTAGTACTTTGCCAAGATAAAAAAGCTGGACAGATTATGGGGATAGAAAATGCTGGCATCATTAGTCGGCATGTAATTGCCAATCATCAGGCTAGAGCCTGAGTTAACCATATCATCTGGGAGGATGAATGCCTTTAACACCTGAGGCCAAAACGGCTATCATGGCAGAGTTTAAACTCCATGAATCAGACACCGGTTCCCCTGAAGTACAGGTCGCGATGCTTTCCAAACGCATCCAAGATATCACTGAGCACCTGAAAGTGCACTCAAAAGATTTCTCGACCCGTCGGGGACTGCTGAAGCTGATCGGGCAGCGCAGGCGCTTACTTGATTATCTGAAACGGAAGGACATCAACCGTTACCGTGAACTGATCAAAGCGCTTGGCATCAGAAAGTAATTACTCAGCCAAGATAATTAGAATCATGGAAAGTGGATGCCGGCGCATGCAAGGCACCACTTTCTTTTTTAGCAACACAAACTAATGTACCTGGGAGCAATCAGCAATAAGCAAATGGGTTGTTGGATGCACCTCTTTGCCTATTGCTTATTCTCCCCGGGCACATAAATCAAGGAGAACAAATGCACAATTTTAACATTACCAGGCGGGAAATCGATTTTTTCGGCCGTAAACTCATTGCCGAAACCGGCAAGATGGCCAAGCAAGCCAATGGCAGCATATATCTGCAATTGGGTGAGACCGCCGTTTTAGTAACAGCTACCATGAGCAAAGAAGCCTCGGAAAACCAGGACTTTTTCCCGCTCACAGTCGATTTTATCGAAAAGATGTACGCTGCCGGCAAGATACCCGGAGGTTTTTTCAAACGTGAAGCCAAGCCCTCCACCGATGCCACTCTGCAGGCCCGCGTGATCGATCGTTCTATCCGTCCGTTATTTCCGGAAGGATTTCGCAATCAAGTCCATGTGGTATTGAATGTCCTGGCTTACGATGGCGAAGTAGACCCCGCCAATCTTGGCGTATTGGGTGCTTCTTTGGCGCTATCCATTTCGGATATTCCCTTCCACGGACCCATTGCCGGTCTCACAGTAGGCTATATCAACGGAGATTATGTGATCAATCCGGACGTAAAACAACTACGCGAAGAATCCAAATTGAACTTGACTGTTGCAGGTAGTGCCACATCAGTAGTAATGATTGAATCCGCAGCCAGTGAGCTGTCTGAGGACATCATGCTGGACGGAGTATATACCGGTCATGAAGCCATAAAAACCTTATGCGCCCTGCAAGAGGAATTCGTGGCTGCCTGTGGTAAAGAGAAAGTGGAAGTCACTATGCTCGAGCTTCCTTCGGAACTACTGCAAAAGATGGAAGACAACTATGGCTCTCGCATTGCTGAATCTGCCACAATCTTGGGTAAGCAGGAACGTCAGGACGCTTTTGATGCCCTTGAAGCCGAGATGTTGGAGAAACACCTGGCTGAAGATGGTGAAGAACTTTATGCTGACAATGAAAAGCAATACAAAGAGGCCTTCCATGAGATCATTCGCCGTTATGTGCGCGCATCGATTCTGGACAAACACTTCCGCGTAGATGGTCGAGGTTTGGACGAAATCCGTGACATCACTTGCGAAATCGATATTCTACCCCGCGTACATGGGTCTGCCCTATTTACCAGAGGCGAAACCCAATCTTTGGGCACTGTCACCTTAGGTGGCGGCAGCGATGAACAAGTAATCGATAGCTTGGAAGAAGAATACAAAAAGAACTTTTATCTGCACTACAACTTCCCGCCTTTCAGCGTAGGCGAAGCGGGTAGAATGGGTCCCACCGGACGCCGCGAACTGGGTCATGGAAACTTGGCTGAACGAGCATTGAAAGCAGTATTGCCGGATTCCGAACGTTTCCCTTACACTATTCGCATCGTAGCCGACACATTGGAATCCAATGGTTCCTCATCCATGGCTTCGATCTGTAGCGGATGCCTGGCCTTGATGGCTGCTGGAGTGCCCATAAAATCCCCAGTAGCTGGCATCGCAAATGGTCTGATTATGGAAGGCGATAAATATGTGGTTCTCACAGACATAATGGGTCTGGAAGATCACTTGGGTGACATGGATTTCAAGTGTGCCGGAACGCGCGAAGGCATCACTGCCATGCAGATGGATATCAAGATCGAAGGCATCACCAAAGATATTATGCGCATCGCTCTGGATAAAGCAAAAAAAGCCCGCTTCCACATCCTGGACCTGATGGAAGCTTGCATTGAGAAACCCAGAGAAGACCTCTCTCCCACAGCTCCCAGAATTGAAAGCTTTAAGGTTCCAACTGACAAAATCGGCGAGATCATAGGCCCTGCTGGAAAGATGATCAAATCCATCATCGAAAGCTGCCAGGTAGGCATAGATATCCAAGATGACGGCACAGTGAGAATCCTTTCTCCGGACAAAGCTTCCATCGACAAAGCAAAAGCTATCATCAAAGGTATTGCTATCGATCCTGAACCAGGCGAAGAGTATGAAGGCCCTGTAACCCGCATCGAACCTTACGGAGTATTTGTGAAGGTATTGGGCGGAGCCAAGGAAGGGATGGTTCACGTGTCTCAGATGCACACCTCCCGCATTGGCCATCCCGAAGATATGGTAAAGCTTGGCGATATAGTGAAGGTAAAAGCCCTGGGTATGGATAAAGGCAAACTATCCCTTACCATGAAAGGAATCCCCGGAAATCCTGAACCCGATCCCAATGCTCCCAAAGACAGACCCGCTGCTCCCAGACGGGATGATTTCCGTCGTGGCGGTGGAGACCGTGATCGCAGAGGCGGTGGCGGTAGAGACCGTAACCGCAGATAGATAAATGCATTGAACATCTACTGGGCGCGATTCTTGATTAGTGTCGCGCCCAGGTCTTGAGAGGTAGAGATGGATTACAAAATCGCAAACATAGAATTGGCTGAATTTGGCCGCAAAGAAATTGCCCTGGCAGAAGTCGAAATGCCAGGCCTAATAGCGCTCAGAGAGCGTTACGCCGACAGCAAACCCTTACAAGGAGCTCGGATTACCGGCAGCTTGCACATGACCATTCAGACTGCCGTGCTCATCGAGACTCTGGTGGAACTGGGTGCCAAAGTGCGCTGGGCTAGTTGCAACATCTTTAGTACTCAAGACCACGCTGCAGCAGCAATAGCACAACGTGGCATCCCCGTGTTTGCCTGGAAAGGCGAAAGCCTTCAGGATTACTGGCGGTGCACATACCAAGCCCTGGTCTGGCCTGAAGCTACTTGCGATATGATCGTGGACGATGGTGGTGATGCTACTCTGATGGTTCATGAAGGGTACCGACTGGAAGAACTCTATTCGGAAACCGGTATTTCCCCTTTGCCCGATAGCGACAATCCTGAATATCGCCTGGTGCAGGAATTGCTCATCTCACACTTGGAAGAAGATCCCCAGCGCTGGCACAAAATCGCCCATCACATCAAGGGAGTTAGCGAGGAAACCACTACTGGAGTCAATCGCTTGTATCAGATGATGCAACAGGGCAATTTACTCTTCCCCGCCATAAATGTGAACGACAGCGTCACCAAAAGCAAGTTCGATAACCTTTATGGTTGCAGAGAAAGCCTGGCTGATGGCATCAAGCGAGGTACCGACATAATGGTAGCGGGAAAGACCGTCATGATCTGCGGATATGGTGATGTAGGCAAAGGATGCGCTCAGAGCATGCGCGGTTTTGGTGCAAGAGTAATCATCAGCGAAATCGATCCCATCTGTGCCCTCCAAGCAGCTATGGAAGGATTTGAAGTGCGTAATCTGGACGACACGGTTGAATATGCCGACATCTTCGTTACTGCAACCGGAAATTGCGATGTGATCCGAGTAGATCATATATTAAAAATGAAGAACAATGCCATTGTCTGCAATATTGGACACTTCGACAACGAGATTCAAGTAAGCAAACTCTATGAGATGGACGGAGTAAACCGAGAGTGCATTAAGCCCCAGGTGGATTTGATCAGACTACCAAACGACAAAGCCATCATCCTGCTCTCTGAGGGCAGATTGGTAAACCTCGGCAATGCCACTGGTCACCCCTCTTTCGTAATGAGCTGCTCTTTTACAAATCAAGTGCTGGCACAGATACAACTGTGGCAAACCAAGCACGAGATTGGAGTTTACACCTTGCCCAAACATTTGGATGAAGAAGTAGCGCGTTTGCATCTGGCAAAACTGGGCGTGGACCTCACTCGCCTTAGTGTAAAGCAGGCCGAGTATATCGGAGTGCCCATCGAAGGACCATATAAACCCGATCTTTACAGATACTAAAGGATAAATAGTGGCCACTCACAAACCGGTAATTATCAACGAACTCTTCGGCGAACTGTGCCTCCCTCCCGAAGGAGAGCACTGGAACGTAGCTTATTGCAAACCTCGTAGAGAGAAGCGTGTGGCAGAGTTTGCCGCCAAAAACCTGATTCACTACTACCTGCCCCAGTTAAAGACATCAAAGATATACCAACGCCGCAAAGTAGTTTCCACTCAACCGATGTTTCCCGGTTACATTTTTTTAGTGCTCTCGGTAGCAAACAAGGAGCTTGTATCTCAATCTGGGCTGATCGTCAATTACATCCGCGTGGTAAATGAACAGGAACTATTGAACGATCTTTCTCGCATCTGCTTCACAGGGAAAAAAGAAGTACCCATGAAACGCGCATTGTGGCTCTTCAAAGGTTTGGAAGTAGAGATCACGGAAGGTGCGCTTAAAGGCATGAGAGGCATCGTGGAAAGTCACGACAAAATATCAGAAGTACGCTTGCAGGTTGATCTTCTCCGGCAAGCTGTAATGGTAAAAATCGATCCTGAGAACATCAAAATTATTGGTGAATACGAAATAGAGGAGATCGAAGAATGAAGATTCTGATTACTGGAGCTGCCGGATTTATCGCATCCCATATAGCAGATGCTTGTATTAATGCAGGATATGAAGTAGTGATAGTAGACAACTTGCGTAGTGGCTACAAACGCAATCTAAATCCCCTCGCGAAATTTATCGAAATGGATATTTGCGATCCCGCAATCGATAATGTGATTGCAGCAGAAAAACCGGATATCATAGATCATCATGCCGCTCAAATCTCCGTCCCGCTTTCAATTGAAGATCCTCTTACTGATGCCGAGATCAATGTAAAAGGTCTGATTAACCTCCTCCAAGCAGCAGTTAAACACTCTGTAAAGAAAATCGTTTACATCTCCTCCGGTGGTGCCATGTACGGAGAAGCCGAAGAATATCCCACTACCGAAACATACATTCCCCGTCCTCTTTCTGTTTACGCCATCAACAAAATGGTGGGTGAAAACTACCTGTATTTCTACAATCAACAATATGGTCTGGATTACACCGTACTACGTTATGCCAATGTCTTTGGCCCCCGCCAGGTCTCACACGGTGAAGCAGGTGTGGTATCGATCTTTGTGGAAAAGCTTCTGAAAGGCGAAACCCCCACTCTGAATACGTACCCCAATGAACCGGATGGGATGATCCGAGACTATGTTTTTGTAACAGATGTAGTAAAAGCCAATCTGATCGCCTTTGAGAAAGGAAGCGGTGAAGCCTTCAACATCGGTACCTGCACACCCACTACAACCAGGCAGCTATACGATGAGATTTCCCGCCAGTTGAAACTTTGCATCGAACCACGGAAAGCGGACGCACGCAAGGGGGATCTGCATCGTTCGATGCTGGATTACAATAAAGCCAAACGCATACTGAACTGGCAACCAGAGTACGACCTTAGCCAGGGTATTGCACAAGTGATAAGCTATTACAAAGACTTATTGGGAGTCGAACAATGAAGCTTGCAGTGATAGGATCCGGTTATGTAGGGCTCACCAGTGGCGCTTGCTTTGCCGATATGGGCAACAACGTGATCTGCGTGGATAACAACAACCGCAAGATCGAAATGTTAAAACAGGGAGACATCCCCATCTTCGAGCCCGGTTTGGACAGTATGATCAAGCGCAATGTAACCGAAGGCAGAATAAGCTTTAGCACAGACATCAAAACCGCTGTCGAGGATTCCCTCATCCTGTTCATCGCAGTGGGCACTCCTCCCGAAGAAGACGGTAGTGCTGATCTTTCTCATGTACTGGCATCAGCAGGCGAGATAGCTGAATACATGAACGAATACAAGATCATAGTGGACAAATCCACTGTACCGGTCGGCACCGCAGATAGGGTGAAAGCCAGAATCCAGGAAGTGCTGGATAGAAGAGGCAGCAAGGTCCCCTTCGATGTGGTGTCCAATCCGGAGTTTCTGAAAGAAGGCGCTGCCATCGAAGACTTTATGCGCCCTGACCGTGTAGTGATAGGAACAGACAGTGAACAAGCAGCACAAGCCATGCGTACTTTATACGCTCCCTTCAACCGCACTCACGATCGCGTGATCGTCATGAGCATCCGTTCCGCTGAAATGACCAAATATGCGGCTAATGCTATGCTGGCTACCAAAATATCTTTTATAAACGAAATCTCCAGATTATGCGAAGCTTACAGAGCTGATGTGGAAGAAGTTCGCAATGGCATCGGCAGCGACAGCCGCATTGGCTACAAATTCATCTACCCCGGAGTGGGATATGGTGGCAGTTGCTTTCCCAAAGACATCAAAGCCCTTATCCACATGTCTTCCGAAGTAGGTTACGACAGCCGCATCCTGAAAGCAGTGGAAGCGGTGAATCAGGATCAGAAACTCCTTCTGGTGCAGAAACTGAATGCTCACTTTGGTCAAAACTTGAAGGGGATGACCTTTGCCGTATGGGGCTTGTCCTTCAAACCCCAAACTGATGACATGCGTGAAGCTCCCGCAATCGTGATTATCCGCACTCTCATTGCAGCAGGAGCCAAGGTAAGAGCTTATGATCCCGTAGCAATGACAGAAGCCAAGCACATCTTTGCAGACTTGGAAGGCCTTACTCTGTGCAACGATGAATATGACGCTCTCAAGGGAGCCAGTGCAATGCTACTGATCACAGAGTGGCACCAATTCCGCTATCCGGATTACAATCGCATCAAAGCCGAGTTAAAAGAAGCGGTGATCTTTGACGGCCGCAACCAGTATGATCCAAAAGCCCTGCGAGAAATGGGATTCACCTACTACGGTATCGGACGCCCCTGATTATATCTTTTGCTTGAGTGCGCTTCGCCTCGTCGCTTATGCACCAGCTTGCGAACAGAGGGGTCTCTCATAAAATATATGGCGGACAAAACTAGGACAAAAACGTGGTTTTCGTGAAAAAAGATGCAAACGGGAGAAAAAAGTCTTGAGGAAGTTCATTTCCCAAGGCTCCTCATAAAGCTAAGCGAAAGTATAGCAATAGAGTTATGACAGTATAGATAATACCTACATATAGGCAGACGCGCAAAAGGACCTCAGCAGGTCCTTTTTTTATTTCCCCCGAACAAAAGTGACCGGAACACCCAAAGCATCAAAAACCAGCTCTGAGGCTCGATGAAGGTTCCGATCGTAAAACAGATAGCCTTCCTTGCTAGCTCCCGCCTGTAAGTCCCCAAAAGTGAAAGAGGAGGCCATCAGCTCATAATAGCCTTCGATATTCTGCTCATTGTTCACCGGCTGCAAGGGATCCGCATTGAAAGGATCCTGCCATTGCTCAAACACATATTGCTGCCGGTAGCTGCTCAAAATGAATTCCAGATCTATGTAGTCGTACTGTCTGCCTCCGGATACCAGACTGAAGCTTTCCTGCGGCAATTTCAGCTTGCTTGAAGACACATTGCGTACCATTACATACATTGAGAAGAAGTTGTTGTTCAGATCCCGATAAGATCCCCGGTAAGATTGGGGACGGATAGCCAATTGCAAGCTATCCGTCCTGATTATCGCAAATCCTTCTTCTATTTGATAGTCTCCCGGCATCGGTTGGTATCCGCTGATTGCGCATCCCGTCAAAACCGCAAGAAGGATACTAGTCGTCAGTATCTTCGGAATCATCGTTATCGTCGATGTCCGTGTCGTCTTCGATATCCACATCATCGGCTTCCATCAGATCATCAGCTTCTTCCGCCAGATCAGTCAAGTTCATCTTGGGTACTTGTTTCAACTTCTCAATTTCTTTGTCCAAGCTCTCATCATCGGTGTCTTCCGGAGGTACGCGAGTGATGTCGTGAACTTTGTCGCCCTTGGTCAGGTTGATCAGCCTTACGCCTTGAGTGTTTCTTCCGATCGAAGATATCTCTTTCACGCTTTGGCGGATGATCATGCCATCGTGGGTAATGATCATCAGTTCATCTTCATCGCTCACCATCATCAGAGAAGCCAGATGTCCGTTCCTGGTGGTTGTCTTCAGCGTGATTACTCCCTTTGAGCCACGTTTTGTAGCGGTATAGCTGGAAATCGAGGTGCGCTTTCCATAGCCGTTTTCGCTAACGGTTAGGATCGTAGCTCCGCCTTTGCCGTTTTCCAGGATCTGTTCTGCACTTACCAGAGTCATGGAGATCACATAATCCTCGTCTCTCAAGCGAATACCGCGTACTCCTTTGGTAATTCTGCCCATGGCACGAATGTCTTTCTCGCTGAAGCGATTGCAATAGCCGTTTCGAGTTGCCAACAAGATGTCGTCGCCTTCCTCTGAGATTCTGGCATCGATCAGTTCATCGCCGTCCATCAGTCTGATAGCCCTGATTCCGTTGCTGCGAGGATGGGAATAGGCTGTCAGAGAGGTCTTTTTGATCAGCCCGTTTCTGGTGCACATAACTATGGTCTGCTTGGGATGGAAGGTCTTCAGTGTCACAAAAGCCTTGATCTTCTCTCCCTCACTAAATTTTACCAAGTTCACTATGGCTTTACCCCTGGCTGTACGGCTGGCCTCGGGAATCTCATAAACCTTCAACCAATGACACATGCCATGATCGGTGAAGAGCAGAATGTAGGAATGCGCACTGGCCACAAAGAGATACTGGATAAAATCCTGTTCCTTTAGGTTTGAAGCGCTCAAGCCCTTGCCGCCTCGGCCTTGTACTTTATAGGTATCCACCGGCAAGCGTTTCACATAACCGTCGTGAGTGATAGTTACCACCATCATATCGTCCGCAATGAGGTCTTCCATATTGAAGCTGCCGCCATGCCCCTCAATGATGGAGGTTCTACGCGGATCCGTGTATTTCTCGCTCATTTCCAGGGTTTCCTGCTTGATCAGATCCATGCGGAGTTCGCGGTGTTCTACCAATTCACGCAAGCGTGTAATGATGACCAATAGTTCACTGTATTCTTCCTCAATCTTCTCCAGTTCCATTCCGGTTAGGCGCTGTAAACGCATATCTAAAATAGCTTTGGCTTGAAGCTCGGAAAGCCCGAAATTCTCTTGCAGTGCCAGATTGGCATCGGGAGGAGTCTTGGAAGCGCGAATGGTGGCAATCACTTCATCCAGATGATCCAGAGCAATGCGGAAACCTTCCAGGATATGCATTCTGGCTTCGGCATTGCGCAGCTCAAACTGAGTCCGCCGCAGAACCACATCATGCCGGAATTCGATGAAATTGGCCACCATGTCCTTCATGTTCACTACTTTCGGAACACCATCCACCAGGCAGAGATTGATCACGCCAAATGTGCTCTGTAGCTGAGTGTGTTTGTAGAGCAGATTCTTTACTACCTGTGCATCGTGATTGCGCTTTATCTGTATCACAACGCGCATACCGTCTCTGCCGGATTCATCGCGAATATCGCTGATTCCATCCAACTTCTTGTCCTTCACCAGTTGAACCATACGCTCAATGAGTAACGAAGTGGTGACCTGATAAGGAATGGAGCGAATGATCAGGCGCTCGCTGTCGTTGGGCAAGGTTTCCACATCCACCTCACCCCGCACCAGCAGACGTCCGCGACCAGTTTCAAAGTACTCTCTGATGCCGTCTGTGCCCAGTATGATGCCGCCCATCGGAAAATCCGGACCCTTGATGTATTGAAGCATGTCCAGCGGTTCCAGTTCGGGATTGTCGATCAAAGCCACAATGGCATCACAGATCTCGCCGGCATTGTGAGGCGGCATATTGGTTGCCATACCTACAGCGATACCGGAAGAACCATTCAGAAGCAGATTTGGCATACGGCTGGGAAATACTTCCGGTTCCTTACGGGTATCGTCGTAGTTGCTCTTAAAATCCACCGTCTCTTTATCCAATTCGGATAACAGCTCGATACTTACTTTATGCAAGCGCGCTTCGGTATAACGCATCGCCGCAGGAGGATCACCGTCGATGGAACCGAAGTTACCCTGACCATCAACCAGGGGATAGCGCATTATCCACGGTTGTGCCATACGCACCAGGGTGGGATACACCACTTGCTCGCCATGAGGATGATAGTTTCCTGAGGTGTCACCGGCGATCTTGGCGCATTTACGGAAGTGTCCGCCGGGACTCAGATTCAGTTCGTGCATGGCATAAATAATACGCCGTTGCGAAGGTTTCAAGCCGTCCCTGATATCCGGCAGAGCGCGGGACACGATCACGCTCATGGAATAATCCAGATAAGCTTGTTTCAGGTATTCTTCTATTTGAGTGGGTATAATCTTTGTATTATCAGACATTTATAGCTCCATTAAATATCAAGGTTTTTCACGTAGCGGGCATTTGACTGGATAAATTCTCTACGCGGCTCTACTTCGTCACCCATCAGGATGGTAAACATCCGGTCTGCCTCGATGGCATCATCCATCCTTACACTCACCATCTGTCGGTAATCAGGATCCATTGTGGTCTCCCACAACTGCTCGGCATTCATTTCACCCAAACCTTTGTAACGTTGAACAAACACCCCTTTGTCGCCAAACTCTGCCAGGACTTCATCCCTTTCCGCTTCAGTATATACATAGCGCTTTTGTTTACCCTTGCGTACCAGGAAGAGCGGAGGCATCGCAATGTACAAGTGTCCATTCTCTATCACGGGGCGCATATACCGATAGAAAAACGTCATCAGCAGAGTACTGATGTGAGCTCCGTCCACATCTGCGTCAGCCATAATGATGATTTTGTGATAACGCAGTTTAGCAACATCAAATTCCTGTCCAATTCCCGCACCTAGCGCCAGAATGATGGGCTGGATCTTTTCATTGTTCAAAACCTTGTCCACACGGGCTTTTTCGGTGTTCAACATCTTACCCCACAAGGCCAGGATGGCTTGAAAGCTGCGATCCCTGCCCTGCTTTGCAGAACCGCCTGCAGAATCTCCCTCCACCAGGAATAGTTCTGTCTTTGCAGGATCGTTGATAGTGCAGTCTGCCAGTTTCCCCGGTAATGAACCGCTTTCCAGTACCGATTTGCGCCGGGTGAGCTCTCTGGCTTTACGGGCTGCCTCACGGCTACGGGCCGCCATTACACTCTTCATCGTGATGTTTCTGGCTTCTGCGGGATGCTCTTCAAAATACACCATTAGCTTCTCATATACGGCTGAACCCACTAAGCCTTCGACATCGGTATTTTGCAGCTTGGTCTTCGTCTGCCCTTCAAACTGCGGATTGGACAGCTTCACGGATATCACTGCGGTGAGCCCTTCCCGGATGTCTTCCCCGCTGGGGTTTACTTTCTCGTTCTTTAGAAGATCGTTGCTTTTGATATATGCATTCACCGCTGAAGTGAGACCGCGCTTGAATCCGGAAAGGTGCGTACCGCCCTCGATGGTGTTGATGTTGTTTGCAAAACTGAATATGTTTTCCTGATATCCCTCGTTGTACTGAATTGATACTTCAAACTCCATGCTGTCTTTGATGGATTCTATATGAATCGGCTTGGGAAACAGGGGTTTTTTGTTCTGGTTCAAGTATTCCACAAAGCTGTTGATACCACCGTCGTACTTAAAATCGTGCAAACGATCGCTACGCTCATCCTTCAGGATAATGCGTACTCCACGGTTCAAGAACGCCAGTTCCCGCAATCTGGTGGTAAGATAATCAAAGCTGAATTCCGTAGTTTCAAAGATCTGTGCATCCGGACGGAAGGTAATTATTGTCCCCTTACGGTTCGAGCTGCCTAATACCTGCAAATCGGTAACCGGCTTGCCACGCTCGAAACGCATGCTATATTCCTTCCCGTTGATATGCACTCTGGCTTCCAGCCATTCGGACAGCGCATTCACCACAGATACGCCAACGCCATGCAATCCACCCGATACCTTGTAGGAATTCTGGTCGAATTTGCCACCGGCATGCAGCACAGTAAGCACCACCTGCAATGCGGGCACGCCCATATCATCCTGGGTATCCACCGGGATACCGCGGCCATTATCGTCCACTTCCACATTTCCGTCCACGGTGATGGTGACCCGGATGAGGTCACAATAACCGGCCAGCGCTTCGTCAATTGAGTTATCAACTACTTCGTAAACAAGGTGATGCAAACCGCGTTCACCCGTGCCGCCAATATACATGGCTGGGCGTTTGCGTACGGCTTCCAAGCCTTTGAGCACCTTGATGTTACTCGCAGTGTAAGTTCTTTCTGGCATAATCTATTGTCTCCTATATGTTTAAGCCATTTTAGATAAGCTGTGGGGATTAGCTCGCATTTCAAAGCTCGTGCAAGCATCCTTATCTTGTTGCCATATAAAATGATATACCGAATCTGTCAAGAACTTTCTTGAAATAATCATGGCTTTTATTTGCTTGTATATCAATCAATTACAGAGCCATATATTTCACCCGGAAATCCGGATACAAAGTGCTCCGTTTCCAAGCTGCCCTACACTCCTCTTGCCCCTTGCTTAGATAGCTGCCAAACGAGACATAATCCCGCTATCATCTTGTGGTCATTGCATCATAACGGGATTATATCTGCATTGGTACCGCTTTAGTCACTAACTAACTAATCTTTCCTAGTAGCCCAAGTGATTGAGAGGCAGTAAAATAGCTTAAAATACTTCTTGATAAAAACACCTCGTATATTATTGTTGCTTTATGCTTTAGGCAATGAATAACAACGAGGTGTTAAAGTGAATTATCTAAGAATAGCCCAAATCAGTCAAGTCAAAACTTCAAATCTGGTAGAAAGCAATACCAGTTTCCTATTTAGGCGGTTCAAGTTAGTGAGTGTTCTCCGGCGACATGGCATTGGAAAAGATAAGAGATATCCGATTCAGTACATGATGTATCTGATGCTGATCATTATGCTTCAGGGATCACGCTCTCTGTTTTCCGGGATAGCCAGCCTTCAGGCAACAAAGCTTAAGAGTCCCATCAACAGTATGTTGAACAATGAGTTCTATAACTTCCACACTCAGACATGATGATTTCTGCGTGTTCATCCAGGCGTCTCAGTCTGGCAGCTCTGCCCTACTTCAATCTTAGCAGCTTCCGTTGAGCCGTCCTGCCCTGCTGGCGGATTCGTGCGAAATAGATTCCGCTACCTATAGTCTGCCCATTGTCGTCCTTTCCATCCCAATCGTATTCTCCGCTTTTCGTTGCGCCAAGGCTGCGCACCAGCTGTCCCCGCAGGTTGTAAATCTTCATATCCGATATTTGCTTTTCATCACTTCCCTTTACTACCAGTCTGGTACTTTTTGTGAAGGGATTGGGATATATTGCTGCAATCTGCAATGCTGGTGAAACCGGAGCCAGGGCATCATCATTGCTTACCGATTCCCCGAAACCAACAGTTAATATTTGTTGCAGTTGATCCCCCTGATTAGCTGCGTAGATGGGAAAACTGAATACTGCGCTTTTTCCCTCGCCATACTCATGGTAAACCGCTACAGCCAAGCCTTCATATTCTCCGTAAGCTGAATTCTGCTCATACTCTGTTGCATAAGTGTACCACACTTGCGCTCCGGGGGCCGGATACAGAGCTTCCACCCTGGTAATATGGTCTTCCAGGAATTCAAAGGTTTTATCCGGATCGATCGTAAAGTCTCCAAATTGATCCACTTGGGAGATCGCCCCAGAAAAGCGTGCCAGAGTACTGAAGTTTGCCCCGGAAATTCCCAAAACACTGTTTATATATGAGTCCGCATCAAAATATACAGGATATCCGGCATTGAGTTCAAATGCTTTGGTGGGATTGTAGCCGGTATAAAGCAGCTTGCCTCCAAAAGCAATATAATCCCGAATCACCTCCCTGATGTAATAGGGGGAGCTTGCGTCATAGAGATCCGTATTGTGCCACACTACTGTGGAGTATACGCAAATATCGTATAAGCTCAGATCCCGGTCAAGCGTTATTATATCCAGAGTATCATGATCAAAGCCATCCATAGCATTGGCATAATACTGATCCACCATTTCATCTGTGGGTTGAAAGGGATTTGAGCCGCTACCATCGGAGCTCTCGTCCACTATCAGAATTCCTTGATCTAGGCTTACCGGACGTGATATACTCTGGCTTCCATATTCGCTTGTATTACCATCATTATCGATGGCTTGCATTTGATAGTAATAATACTGTTCCACACTGCCAAAGACATCAGTATCTATATATGTACTGTCGCTTGCATCTGCTGTGGTAAGTAGAGAGAAGGATGCGCCGAAATCCGTGCTACGATAGATACTATACCCCGCCAGATCGCATTCCTGATTTGTTCTCCAGTTCAACCTTACTGCATCTGGGATTGGGCTGGCGGTAAAATCCTGCGGTGCCATTGGACTACTGAAGGGCACTCCGGATGAATATTGGCGATAGCTATCGTTTCCCGAGGTATCTACCGTATATACCATCACATTATACATTTGCCCTTCCACCAGACCTGTAACCACATAACTGTCAGCATCATACACGGCTATCGCTTCGCTTTGTTCCGGATCCCCCGTGCTGACATGCAGCATCACATGATCGATATCGGAATCAAGGGGTTCCTGCCAGGATACCAGCAGAGAATTTCCGTCACCATAGTCCCGTACTTCCAATCCGGATACTACTTTCGGCATATTCGCAAAGCTTACGGTGCTCACTAGAGAGCCTTTTATCACTTCCGCACAATAAGCTGGATTCAGATTGGCAACCACATCCTCATTACTGTGATACACGGGGCTAAAATCCTGTTCATAGAAATATATTACCGGATAACCCCTGCTCCAATAGGAAAAGCTGTCGCTGCTGGAGCTATTCAGGTTGCCAAAATTTGCGCTCAACGAGCTATACTCACTCACCAACATACTTGCATACTCGCTTTGTGCCAAATTGCCGTCGTAGGGCATCAACCGCACTGTATCAAGGTTGTCGGGGTTATTCGCAATCATATCATGATTTACCATCAGTCGAATGTTCTCGCCCATATCCACACTGTTCTGAGCGCTGAAGTGCGATCCATACAAACCGAATTCTTCAGCAGCAAAAGTAACAAAGCGGATGCTGCATTTTGGCTGATAATTTGCCTGCACCAATACCCTGGCTGTCTCCAAGGCGGCTGCCACTCCCGAAGCGTTGTCGTCTGCTCCCGGGGCAAAAGCTAAGGGATTCGTATAAGTTATGGAATCGTGATGTCCGCCTACTACCACGTATTCATCCGGAAACATGGTGCCTTCTATGGTAGCGACCACATTGTATTGCTGAGTATCATTCCAGGTAAATTCCTGCAGATGAGCATTGCTGATACCAAAGCGTTGAAAGGTGTTCTTGATCCAGTTCGCCACTTCCAAGCGGTTGTCTGCCAAAGCATAGCGTGTCTGCATATCTTGCAGAGACTGGATAAATGCTTCCACACTGTCTGCCGATACCATCTGGGACAATTGCGCAAGCTCAGTTCTATATTCCAGCACCTCAGGATAGCCAAAATCACTGTCCTGAACCGTTATCGGATTGAGGAGCAGATTGATAAACTGAGAGCTACATTCAGAGCGTAATTTCACTTCCCCGACTTCTGAGAACAGCAACATATCGCCATTTGGTAGCTGGTGGATACTGCCCAGAGTCTGAATCTTTATACGCTCCAGAGAATCTGGCGATTCAATCAGATATAGCTTCTCTCTGCCTGCAGGCATACCCAGGTATTCAAAGTCCGGATACACTGCAGGATCCAAGGCAGCTATTATATACTCGTCATTGTAATAATATATTGTAGCGTCTGTTCTTTGGGGACTTTTCACCCACTTCAGCGGATCAATACCTTTCTCTGCAGTCAAAACAGACAATTGTAAGCCCGACGCACTCAGAAGCGCTGCTATATTCACCAGAATAGCCAGAATTATGGTTCGTTTCATTTGCTCTTCCTTTTGAAGATTTGCTAAACTAAAATTGTTGCAATTTACATTCCAGCTAGGGCGTTTTTTTGAACCCCTCGGTGGTATCGATAACAAGGCCAAGCCATTCGTGATAATCAATTGGATATATTTCCATATCATATCGATATACGTTAGCTGGTTCTGGATTAATCCAGATCAGGCAAGTCATTACTCTACAGTATATTATCACTCAGCACTTAATTGGCACAAGTCTTGCTTATTAGATGCGGTAGATAATGACAAAATTAATAGGAGACAACCAATGAAGAAGCTATTTATGCTAACCCTGTTAGTATTGCTGACTGCACTACCCTTATTGGCTCAGGAAGCCGAAGAAACAACAAAGGACACAGAGGAAAAGGAAGATCAACTCATCATCATGAAGCTGAATGATCTGAAAGATGTGGAGAACACGGATTCAATTTTCCAATTTAGAATGAATGTGGATAGAGAAGCAAAGGATGCCGCTTATTTTGGTTTGTATCTGGAGGATCTCACTTTCCCCAAAGCTCAAGAGCTGCATTACAATGGCACGATTGGAGTACTGATCACAGGGGTAGTCGAGGATTCTCCCGCATGGCATTTCCGTTTACGTGAAGACGACGTGATCACTCATATTAACGGAAAGGAAGTTACGAATTACGCTACTTTCGAAAAGATTCGTAATAGCCTTCGCGCCGGTGATCAAATCAGCCTCCGCCTGTTTCGTGACGGTAAAACCGAAAGCATGGATATGACGGTTGGCAGCCGTAATAAAGACCTGGTAGATGTAACGGATCCAAAAGTTCCCGGCAAGAAGAAACTGAGTGCTGGTTATGGCGGTGGTACCTGGATACCTATGTGGATAGATCTGGATATGGAAGACATCAACTCCATCGTGACTCATGATTCCCTGGGCTTCAACAAATTCCGTGAAGACGGCCTCTTGCAACAAGGTTTGGGCGGAAAGCTCAGCATCGGTAAAGGATACTTTCTGGGCGGTCAGATCACGTGGTTTGAGGATACCAAAAAGACTCAGAACAACAGAGTGGGCATGAGCAACTATCAGATATATATGAGATACAAGAACTTGCTGGGTGGCGTCACTTTAGATAAACGCATCCCCATCACCAAGAACCTCTTGGTGGGCATGGGCTTGATGGTTGGCGGATCCTACCACGATTTAGAATTCATAAATACCGACGGAAATTACAACTGGGGAGAATTACCAGATACCATCACCGGATCAAACAACACTCATTTCCTGCTGCATAAAGGTTATCTGAACGTTCAACCCAGAGCCGAGATTATGTATCGCGTGCTTTCATGGATGGGCCTCCGTGCTGAAGTGGGCTATACTTATGGCTACTCTCTCACAAGAGATTGGCGCGTGCACGGTCTGGATGATGAAACCTTTGAAGTTCACGGTTCTCCGGACACTCCCTTCCAAGGCATGACCATTAGTATCGGCCCTTGGTTCGGTTTCTAAAGCTATAAACAAAAGCACTCCCTAAACATCCTGGCTCCTTCTTTCCGGAAGGGGCCTTTTTTATATTCTGCATAATAAGCTAGCACAGATGTTCTCCCCTACTTCATCCTTAATCTTTCCCAGTATTTCATCTATTGGCGAAGCAGATATTATCCCGTTATCATCGAGTGAGCACTCGACTATCCCCCGATTATATCTACTTCAGCACTGCTTGAAGCATGGGGATGAAAGAGCCCTTGCAGATAGTGAATTGTACTCTTATGGTGTGGCTCTTTCTACTTCATGTGATCTCATTATAGTGTAGGTTTGAGTAGAAGGCGACTTGTAGATCCGTAGCTCCGAGAGAGAGACGTAGCTTCGGAAAGCTACGATACGTCTCCTTTACCCCAAACCTTTGCTGCGCTCAGCTTTGGAGGCCCCGATCGTATTGATGCGCCAAAACAAAAATATTGCTTGACAGCCAAGACGACATTTGAATATTAGAAAATTCTTTGGTTCTATAAGGAGGTATTATGAACAGGCTAATGAAACCATTTCTTTATATTGTGCTTTTGGTTTTATTAATTTCATGCGAAAGTCGTAAGACTGTGGCTCCGGAAGTATCGGGGTATCCCACACTCAATTTCGCTGAGGAGAAGATTGATCTGGAAAATGGAGAGTATAGATTCAGGCAGATTATCGCAGTACAATCTCATAATCCGGAGAATTTCACCTATGCCTACAAAGTGGAGACTCTTCAAAATCTTTCCCTGCCGGGTATTGAAACAGATGATTCCGGCTGGATATTATGGCCCGGTGCTACCATTTGGACAGATAAAGACGAATTGAGTTTCGATTTTGAATCTGTAAATGGAAGTCTGACTAACCTGGTAAATTCCGTAAGCGCCAGGATCAGGTTTCCGGATGGACATATAGAAGAGCTGTCCTCACCGTTCAAGAGCAATCGGATTTTCGGTAGCAGATTGATTAGCCCCTCAGAGTATGGGGGCACTTATACTCTGGGGATCGAATTCATTTTGACGGAGGAGATTGGTGATGTATATGTGGACGGCAATTACGCTCATCATTTCATGTATCGCATCAATCAACTTGATTCCGACCACAATGTAGTCTCGGAGGGAACCTGGTACAATTCCATAGACTGCCCAGACATCCGCAGGATTCATCTGTCTCAACACTCCGAGCCGGCAATACTGAGCAATGAAGGCGATAGTTTCACAGAGTTCGAATATTATGTGGTAAGCAGAACCGGGGTCATCCAACAGGATCCGGGATCATTTGTATTCCGGGCTATATCTGGATTCCGGCCAGTAGCTATGATCTACCCCCAAACCGCCGTAGGTATCGGAGCCTATCATTATACAATGCAAGATCCCGGATGGGATCCACCCTTACCTACTAACAACAACGGTTATTTCAGGTCTCTGTGGAATAATGAAGGAGTATGGGAAGCCATCAACTCCGTGGATTTCAAGCTGCACATCCAATGGGGATACAGTGGACAATACAACGATAATAACCCCATAAACACTTGGGAAACCAATGTTGTCCTGGACGAAAACGGGGTAGATTACTCCAGCAACATAGTCGCTTTCTGGTTGCGTTTTGATAGTGACCCCTTCCCTAATCAGGATTATTATGCAGGCTCTGAAATAGTTAATGATACTAATGGAAACCCCTGGCTGAGAATTCATAACCTGAACCATATGAGCCGATATCATGTATTTGAAAACATGAATGATGGGATTCATTTGTTTGAGGTGATGGCGGAAGATCTTCAGGGTGAATTGAGTGATGTATGCCGATATGAGTTCAACCTGGCGCATTATGACGCTCCTTCTGCACGAGATGGATTGTTGATTATCGATGGCGATTCGGACAATGCAAATATGTCTCCTGATTATTATGTCGATTCGTTCTACTCCAATGTGGTACCGAGTACATTGGCGCCGGTATATTCCATGGAATTTGGTCAAACAGTATCAGCGGCTGCAATGATGAATCGCAAGGCTGTATTGTTCCACGCAGATAATCCTGTGTCATCAGTCGATCTTAGGAATCATCTGGATGCTTTGAATATCTATCTGAGTAATAATGGAAACCTGATTCTAAGTGGTACACACAAACTGATGAACTTCATCACAGAAACGAGCATGCATTATTATACTGAGCATATCATCAGTGATAAGTTTGGGATCAGCGATCCTGGCTTACTGGAAGTAATGGGTACGGGGCTACATTTGAATCCATTCTTTATTAAGGGTATTGGACTGCAGCAGTATGGGGATATTCCACTCAATCTGGGAGATCCCTTCAATCCCATTGTGGAACTCGGACAAGGTCTATCGGCTGTTCTGCTCCTTGACCCAGCGCTTGATCTGGATTGGATTTATTCGGTCGGTTGTAAACCAGTAGACCACGAAGTCTTCCCACCCACACAGGAACAGTATGAATATTATTCCTCGAAATATGTGGGATATCGCCACAACAGCGGCCAATCCAAGGTTGCAGTATTCACATTCCCTCTGTCCTACATGCAGGAGGAAGCCGTAGCCAACATGCTGGAATTGGTGGCAGAATATTTTCTGGCTGAAGATTATGCTCAAGGGAGGAAACAATGAAACGTCTAATGTTGATTACCCTGATGTTGCTGGCTATCGCTGCATGGGCTTTGCCCCTTGAAGAGAGAAACCCGGATCGAATGATGAATGATTATTATGTGGACAACGGAATTTTTGACTTCACTTTAAGCAATTATGGCATAATATCCTCTTTGAACTATCTACAGGATTATCGCCTATTGTATCAATCCGGCATCTGGATCTCGGGCAAGAGATACCGCAAAGATGATCTGGGCCGCCAATTGTATTGGCTACACTATCCACCTCAGGATGCCAATGATTTGGTGTACGAGGGGCATGAGCTCTGGAATCCAGATCTGGTCGCAGTTCAAGACACACTTAGTTCCATAGGAGTGGATGGTGATGATGATCTTCATGAACTACTACCGGCATACAATCCCTTGAATGAGTATGAATTACCTTCCATACTACCGAATGCCGCGTACTATTATGAGAATGATAGAGTATTGGAAAGCCTTATGGGAGTTCCCGCTCCGATCCCCTTCGATCCCTTCAATAGCGAGACCTTCTGTTTTTCCATAGCCCAGGAAGGCTCATTCGAAACTCCAGGCTTCATTACTCACAGCGCTTATTTCTACGACTATTGTCCCTTTGGCACTGAAGGTGATCGGGATTATGGTTCCTCTTCTAGCGTAAACACCCATTATCCCCTGGGTCTGGCAGTACATCAGGAAACATATAGCTGGCCCGTTCAGGATTATTATAAGTACTTGGTTCAGAAGCATGTGATATACAATACCAACGCAGAAGCCAAGATCGAAGACTTGGCCATCTCTCACTACTTTGATGCAGATATGGGCCCGGCTTCCGGGAGCATTGTAATTGCCTCAGATGATAAAAGCGGATTTGTGAAAGGTGAGGGCTATGAATTTGCCTATAGTAGGGATGCCAATACAGGCTTCGGGCAGATACCGTATTATATAGCATCCAAAGTCTATATACCAAATCTGCCCTTCTCGAAGAATCACGCATGGTACTGGCGGGTAGGTGACGGACCGGATGATTATAATCCCCTGAACTACATCCCATATACTATAACAGCAAATCAGAAGTATTGGCTGGCGACCGGCAGAAATCCCGATCCATCGAAATATACTCCCCTGCGACCGGAAAATCCTAACGTGGACGAGTATGAGCAGCCCAGTCCCAACGATACCAGAGTGCTGAACACCTTGTATGGGGCTCAACCGGGGATGGTTGAATACGATGAAACAGATAACGAGGGTAACTACCTGTATCGTCTCTCTCTGGAACCTCATGAATCCATCACTTTCTATGTGATTCAATTTGTAGGAGACTCCCTGGATGATCTGAAGACTCAGTCTCAAGCGATAGAATCCTTCATTGATAATGATTTCTATGTAGATCCAGAAGGTGATCTCACCTCAATCCCTTATCTGAAAGCCATCCAAAATCAGGCCCCGGATACCTTTGTATTGAACTGGTTTTCCATGACCAATCCCCATCACTTTGAAGTAGCATGGAAAGAGTACGGACAACCGGCTTCGCAATGGAACATCATTGAAATTCCGGGAGACAGTCGCAACTATAACCTGAGCGGGATGAATCCCATTACCTATTATGAGATCAAAGTGGGAGCGGTTTACTACAACCCCGATGAAGTGTATCTGGAAAGCCGCACTTTACTGGCTAATCTCACCTACATCGCAGTTGAGGACGAACTGATTACTGCAGTACCCAAACTAACAAATTATCCCAATCCCTTCTCGGGACAGACCCGGATCAACTTTGAACTGGATAAAAGCGCTCATGTGAAGCTGGATGTGTATAACAGCAAGGGGCAGAAAGTGCGCAATCTCAGCAATGGGATATGTGCAGGCGGACTCAATGAATTTGCTTGGGATACAAAAGATGATAAAGGTAGGAGCTGCGCCAGCGGAGTATATTACCTAAGGATGAAGAGCGGAGACAAGATATCCAAGCACAAGCTACTATTGATAAAATAAGCTCAACAACCGGGGCGGGTAATGCTATCCGCCCCCTTTTCCATAGTGTTCTAAAGAGCCGATAATCCGGCTTATCTACTGTTTTACTTTCAGCTCCAGCGCCAGGTACAGCATGGCCATTCCCAACATAAAGCTGAACAAGGTCATAGCAATGGACGGAATCACAGCATACATAGAAATGCTTAAACCCAGCTGCATGTTCCAATACATTATAAAACCCTTTACTGCGACAAAGATCTCGTATGCGCCAAAGGCGAACCAGAGCATAGCCAGAAACCAGTATTCAAAAGTGAATACCGCGCGCAATGGGTTATTGGGATCCTTATGATTTGCCAGAAGCCTGATCCCTGAGATCAGATAACTAAGGCTTATCAATAGAAGCACCATTGAATATACCATAATACGGAGAGAAGCATCTACTTCGCTAAATGAGGATTGAACCCTTAGAAAGAAAAATGCTCCAACTATGCCGACAATAAGCGCTACAATATTCCAGATGCGTGTGCCACCGATGCTGTAACGCAATGGTTCTAATTTCGGTAGAGTTGCATCATCGGAGATATCAATCAATGTGTCCGCGGGGGTGAAGTCGTAACCTCTGTTGCTTAATTCATCCATGATAGCCTTATACACTTCACTATCAGTTTCGGCACTTTCAAACAAACGCTCCAGCTCTTCGCTTTCGTAGCTGGTATAATCCGGGTTTTCGGGGGCAAGACCCGTTTCTTGATCTTTGTAATCCATTTTTTGTCCTTTAGTTTGATGATGGCAATATAATTAAATGCTCTATGCTGTCAAGCCCGGAATCTGAATGTGCACAGAACACAGATATCGCTTGACTGATTTTATTTTCGGAATATGATGGAAAAAAGCATCTGCACAATGTGCTAAGTAGGAGATACATATGAGAATACTGTGTACAATCGTGATTTTACTCAGTCTATTTGCTTGTAGCCAAAAAGCCCCTGAGCTTTCTCAGCAAGAAATTGACGCCATTCTCTCTGAAGTTGAAGCAAATGTGGACAGAGTCGTCCAAGCAGCAAACAACCTAAGTACATCAGCCTTGGAAGAGTATTTGACCGACGGTCCTGAAGCAAATTTCTATATGTCCGGCGCAGCCTATAGTAAACAGGATCTGATTGACATCACCAAAGAGGAGTTTTCTGGCTTCACTTCCCAAAACCTGAGCATCGTAGAACACAACATCCGCTTCATCCAGCCTACCACCGTACTGTATACTGCACAGATGAAGGGTGACAGCACTGACAATCAGGGCTATCAGGAATCGATGAACTACACTGAAACATGGCTTTGGGAAAAGCAGGACGGACGGTGGCAGGTTAGCCATTTACACGAATCCTGGGAGTAACAAACTAAGCGTCCATTCTTCCATGCTTTGAGGCAATCCAGCCTCATGGTGGAATTGTGCCCATTAGAAAGCTCGTACCGAAGGGAGCTTTTGATTCATTCGGCAGAAGTATCTGCCTTTTGGGAATTTGGCAGCCCAGTAGCAAAACGACATTCATGCCTTGACGAGTCACTAAAGACAAAGGATTTCAATTGACATATAAGGCATCGTCCCAAACAATGAATCATAAGAGCGAGATGGAGTAGATCATGTCTTTTGTACATTTACACAACCACACCCAATATAGTCTTTTAGATGGTGCCTGCCGGGTTGACCGGATGGTAAAACTGGCCAAAGACATGGGTATGCCTGCGGTGGCAATCACGGATCATGGTAATCTGTTTGGAGTAATAGACTTTTACAAAACGGCCAAAAAGGCGGATATCAAACCAATCATCGGCATTGAAGCATACATTATCAGTGGCGAATTGGAAGACGAACTAAGCAAGAATGATCCCCGCAATCACCTGGTTCTGCTGGCTCAAAACTATCAAGGCTATCAGAATCTAATGAAGCTATCCTCGATGTCTTATATCAAGGGTTTTTATTATAAACCACGCATTTCCAAGAGTTTGCTCCAGAAACACAGCGAAGGTTTGATCTGCCTTTCTGCCTGTATAAAAGGCGAGATTCCCTCCCTACTCAGCAATAACAGGGTTCGGGAAGCGCGGGAAGCGGCATTGTGGTATAAAGAGCTCTTTGGAGATCGCTACTATCTGGAGATCCAAAACCACAACCTCGAAATGGAAAAGACGGTGATGCCCCAGGTGATCGATCTGGCAAAAGAGCTGAACATCCCGCTGGTACTGACCAACGACTGCCACTACTTGCATCAGGAAGACCATGAAGCTCACGATATCCTGCTCTGCATACAGACTGGGAAACTGCTGAACGACCCCGGCAGAATGCGCTATAATACTACTCAACTATACTTTAAATCTCCTCAGGAAATGCAGGAAATATTTCCTGATCTGCCTGAAGCCTTCGAGAACACAGTTAAAATTGCTGACCGCATAGATCTGGAATTGCGATACGACAAATTTCTTTTACCCAAGGTGGAGACACCTCCAGAATTTAGCGAAATGGGAGAATATCTGCGCCATCTGTGTTATCAAGAAGCTCGGATCAAGTATCCCCAGCTTAATGAGGAGGTTCGCGATCGAATAGAATATGAGCTGGGCGTGATCAAGCGTATGGGCTTCGAGGGCTACTTCCTGGTGGTGAAGGACATCATCGACAATGCCCGCAAGCAGGATGTTCCGGTGGGTCCTGGTCGCGGATCGGCAGCAGGCAGCATTATTGCCTATCTATTGAACATCACCAAAATTGACCCCATCAAGTACGGTTTGCTCTTCGAGCGCTTTTTGAATCCAGACCGCGTCAGCATGCCGGATATCGACATAGATTTCTGCGCGCATAAACGGGGAAAAGTCATTGATTATATAGTACAGAAATATAAACGGGAAAGCGTAACCCAGATCATTACCTTCGGCACTCTGGGCGCGAAAAGCGTAATCAAGGACGTGGCGCGAGTGCTTTCTGTACCTGCAGCAGATGCCAACACCATCACTAAGACCATCCCCGGTCTGGTAAAAAGCCTGGAAGAAGCACAAAAGCAATTCCCGGAATTTGTACATCTGATCAATCAGAATGAATTGTATCAAAGCATCTTGAAACATTCCATGGTATTGGAAGGTCTGGTGCGTCAAACCGGTATTCATGCCGCCGGAGTAGTGATTGCCCCTGGAGATCTGACTGAGTATGTTCCTCTGGCCTGCAGCATCCAAAAAGACGGAGAAAAGGTTATCCTAGTTCAGTATGAAGGCAAATGGCTGGATGAGCTGAAAATGCTGAAGATGGACATCCTGGGATTGAAAACCCTTACACTGATCAAGAAAACCATCGATCTGGTGCAAGAAAGCCACAATGAAAGTATTGATATCGATAGCATCCCCCTTGATGACAAAAAAGTGTATTCCATGCTCAGTAAAGGCGAAACCGACGGTGTATTTCAGTTTGAAAGCGATGGTATGCGCAAATACCTGATCGAATTGAAACCCAATATGTTTGAAGATCTCATTGCGATGGTAGCGCTGTATAGACCAGGTCCCATGCAGTTCATCGATAGCTACATCGCTCGTAAACACGGAAAAGAGAAGGTTATTTACGATCACCCCTTGGTCGAAAATGCCCTGAAAGGTACTTATGGCGTAACGATATATCAGGAACAGGTGATGCAGATATCGCGGGAATTGGGCGGGCTTACTGGTGGTGAGGCAGATACTCTGCGCAAAGCCATGGGCAAGAAAAACTCCGAATTGATGATGAAATTCCGAGAAAAGATCATCGAAGGAGCGGCAAAAAACCAGGTCCCATCCAGCACCATCGAAAAGATCTGGCAGGATTGGCTTCATTTTGCCGAATACGCTTTTAACAAGAGTCATGCCACATGCTATGCATTGGTGGCATATCAAACGGCATGGCTTAAGGCTCATTACCCGGTAGAGTTTATGGCCGCTCTGCTCTCCCTGGAAGATGATCCCAGCGCTGTCCCGATCAAGATCGAAGTATGCAAAAGCATGGGCATCAACATTATCCCGCCTAATATCAATCGCAGTAATGCAGAATTTAGCGTTCACGATTGCGATGTGCTTTTTGGTTTGAGAGCCATCAAGAACCTGGGAGATGCTGCAATGCGCGCGATCATAGAAGAGCGTGCTCACAACGGCCCCTTTAGCAGTATCTTCAATTTCTGCTCGCGACTGGATAGCTCCTCAGTAAACAAAACTGTGCTGGAAAGCCTGATCGCCAGCGGTGCAATGGACGAACTGGAAGGTAGCAGAGCACAGAAATGGGCAGTAATAGAACAAGCCCTGGCGCTATCCAGCGGAGATCAACGCGACCGCAGAAGAGGACAAACCACCTTGTTTGACCTTTTCGCAGATAAAGAAGACGATAGCGATTATTTCCCGCCCCTGCCCAGTGTAGAGGATTGGACATATCTGTATCAACTGGATCAGGAGAAAGCAGTACTGGGATTCTATATGAGCGGACATCCCCTTTTCGAATACCGCAGCTTGGTTAAAAACATCTGCAATGCCAATTCCATCAGCGGTAAGACCAAGAACAGCGAACTGCAAATGGTAGGAATCGTCTCAAACATCAGCAGAAAAAAGGATTCCAAGGGCGATCCCATAGCTTTTGTGGAAATGGAAGACCTTAACGGTAAGTTTGAAGTACCACTCTTCAACAAAGATTTTGTGAAGTTTTTCCCTTTGATACAGGTGGGAAAAGTGTATTATGTCTTGGGCAACAAAAGCGGCTTCAACGGTAATGATGACGGCATATTGAGGGTGCTACCAGCGGAGTTGATATTGTTTGATGAACTACCGCAAAAACTGGGTGGCAACCTGAAGCTGAGACTCAATCAAGCTCAGATCAAGAAAGGTGTTTTGGTGGAAGTGGCCAGCTGGATAAAACGCAAACCGGGGCAAGTCTCCCTATTTGTAGAAGTAGAAACTAAAGATAATGAGTATTATTCCCTGCAAACCAAGCACAGCGTTTTTCCGGATAACAGCGTATTAGCTTGGCTGGATGCACAAAAGATAAATTACAAACTGGAGATTTTCAGTGTTTCGCAGAATCCTGCTTAGCCTGGCAATACTGTCCATGTCATGCCTGCCTGTATTTGGTCAGGAAATAATGATAGAAAACTACGCGAGCGGAGTGGATATCTGGATACTCTTCCCATACGATATTTTCATCTTTGCCAAAGATGCCGATTACTCCGAGTATCAGGTATCCACTCAGATCACAAATTCCCGCGGAAAACAAGTAGCAGTGGATGAATCCCGCTTGCAGATTCCCAGACGAGATTGGCTGATAGGCACCGCCATCCCTTTCTACAAGAGTTATAATCTGACAACGGGAAATCATCAGTTAAACGTAAGCTTGAGGAATCGTAAATTGGGAGATAAACAAAGCTTCAGCCGTAATTTCAGCGTTGGCAGCCAAGCCACCGAATTGGGTCAGGCCTACTTGATCGCCAAGCGAGAGGACTTCTCCTATCTCCCGGATAACATGAGTGTGAAAAGTCTGGATAGCCTGACCTTGAGACATAGTTTCGCGGTCGGCGCCAGTCAATTGCGTTTGGATCTGGATGGAGAAGAACATGTCTATGAGAATCCAATCAGCCCCTTTGAGCTGGATCTGAAGAGCATCACTGAAAAAGATAGCATTCAGAATCTGCAGATATCAGTGGATGAGATGAACATCCGTTATCAATTGGAACCTTTGCTGTATAAACCATGGTTTTCCTTCAATCTCCGTTATTCTCTGAAAGACCAGATCGCTCAACTGCGCTATGTGGCAAATCAAAACCAATGGCAAACCCTGCGCAGAGTTGCAGCCAATAAACGCTCAGAAGCAATTGAGAGCTTCTGGCAAGCCAACGACCCCACCCCCGGTACTCTGCGCAATGAGAACCGAGAGTTCTTTTATCAGCGTGTGCTGCAAGCCGATGAACAATTTAGCATTCATAAACGCATGCAAGGCTGGAAATCCGACCGGGGAAGGATTTTTATCAAGTATGGACAACCAGACCAGATTGCCAGTGACACATTCCCGATCGGACGACCACCCAGTATAACCTGGCATTATTTTCACCTGAACCGCAGTTTCGTCTTTGTTGATGAGCGTGGTTTCGGGCAATACACATTGAGGAATAAAGAAGATGAGTACATCGATAATTAAAAGAATCTCGCTATGCCTGACGATACTGCTGCTATGCATGGGAGTCGCAGCACAAGAACGCTTGCACATGCATATTGATTATAGTCGTTTTCTCGGTACGGATAAGAACACTGTTCTGCTACTCGATTATCAAATCCCCTACCGCTCCCTGATATTTATAGCAAAGAATAACGCCTATTTTGCTGAAGTGGATGTGGAAGTACAGATATCAAACCAGGACTCAGTGGTCTATACTCAGAGTATTACCGACAATATCGGCATCAGCAGCAAACACGACGCACTATCCACACAAAAATCGTATCTGAACCGCATGAGCTTCATGCTGGATCCGCATAGTTATACCCTCAGTTTCAAGGCTGTGGACGTAAACAGCAACAAAAGCTTCATCTACAGCTTTGAAATCGACGCTCTACCCACCGATACCCGCATCAGCGATGTGGAACTAAACAGCCGGGTATATGCCGATAGCAGCTCCTTTCTGCAGAAGTTTCGGCGCAATGGCAAAGTCTTCGAATCCCTGCCATCAATAATTCTAAACCGGGAATACCACGATAACGCTCACATCTATTTTGAGATATATACTCCAGAAGAAGAAATGGGAATGGCACAACTATTGATATTAAGTTTAGAGCATAAAGACGAGCTGGTGATGGATGAGTATATGGATATTGTTCCCCACAATCCCAGTGAAGGGATTAGCCTGAAGATCCCGCTGGAAGACCTAAAAGCCGGGATATATGAGGGTACTATCAGCTTGCAAGCTGGAGAATCCACAATCAGCCGAAGCTTCGACTTTGTGATCTCCGAGGAAGTGGAATTGATGCTGAGCCTCTTCCCCGATACCGAGGATGAATATGGACTGATGCGCTATTTTATGGCCAGCAAATTGCCTTCAAACTGGGATGCCATGAACGAGGAGGCAAAGCGCAGACACATTACGAACTTTTGGAAGACCATGGCCACTAGCACCGGAATGAGCGAACAGAATGTCATCGATCTGGTGCATGAACGCGTGGACCATGCAAATACATACTACTCATCCCTCAAACCCGGTTGGACCTCCGATATGGGCAGAATCTATATTCGCAACGGAGCCCCTTCAGACATCGAAAAAGGTACCAGCTCGGATGAAAGCCGCTTTGTCCGCAAGGATTACCAGATCTGGAAGTACTCCAGCGGAAACCGTGCCGTTTACGTATTCATAGATATTCAAATGAACAACAACTACCGCCTGATATATGTTTCCGGAGATGATATGGAAGTATCCAATCCGGATTGGCTGAGATTTCTTGGCGAAGACTTCGATACCAGTCTCCTGAGAAACTAAGTAGTGACTTGATGAGTTACTGGTCTGCAATCGGAAGAAATGCATCAGGGAAGTGATGGATACTAAACTCCTCATTTCTGGCATTAAAGAGCAAGACAATTACATCAAACCGAGTATTGAACTTGTCATATTGAGGATTTTGCTTACAATATACTTGTGCAACTCTGGAAATATGCTTCTGTTTGGTATATGAGACATTGTCCAGAGCGGTTTGAATAGAGTGATAGGAACGTGTTTTTACTTCGACAAATATGAGGTGTTGATTTTTTTCTACGATGATATCAATCTCGCCTTGTTTAACTCGAAAGTTTCTGCAAAGCACATTGTAGCCGTTTGTTACGAGATAATCAACGGCTAGGGTTTCTCCTGTTCGGGCCAGTTCCTGGTTTAAACTTTGTTTCATGGACTCAAGAAAAAGCTTGACGTATAAATTGTCAATGATATTGAAGGATACATGAATAGACTAATCACCGAAAGGTGGAGGGAAGTATGAAAAAAGTTATATTGAGTGTAATCGTTATCGCGACGATGTTTGGCCTCTTGCAGGCAGCGCCTTTTCAGACGCTTGGCATGTTGCGTACTCCGGATGCCTATGTATTACCACATAAGGCAGCAGAGTTTATGTTGGCCGGTTATTATCGTGACATTGCAATGCCTGTGGAATACGACGGCTTTGTCCCCTACATGATGGCCGGAGTAGGTCTCTTTAACCGCTTGGAACTAGGTTTGTTCGTGGGCGACAAAGTTGAAGATGAACCCTTGGTATATTTTTTGAATTTAAAATTTAAGGTACTGCAGGAGACTCCGCGTATTCCGCAGATTTCTGTAGGTATGGACAATATCCTGTCTCCGATGACTAATCACAGAGTTCAGGACATGGTTCCTGGTGATGACTTCTATACTCACCCGGACAAAGCAGGATACGAGAACTATTCGCCTTATGCAGTTGCATCAAAGCAGGCAGTACTTTTCGGTATCCCATGGATGTTCAACCTCGGGATCGGTTCAAACCGTTTCGTAGGTCAAGCAGGACGTGCCCGTAGGTTCAATGGTCTGTTTATGTCTGCTGAATTGTCTCCGATCAGAAACCTTGCCCTGCAAGGTGAATTCGACGGTCATGAATTCAACGCTGGCGTCAAATACAGCTGGAAGAACTGGGGCGTCAAGGTTGGAGCACAAGCTCTGGAAGACCTCACTAAGGACAATGGTTACGAAGACAACCTGAGAATTGCATTTGCTCTCTCTTACCTCTTCGACAAATATGCCGAAGCACAGCGTCGTCCTGATCTGAAGCGTTATGCCGTGGATAGCGATCTGGAAGAACCCTACCTTGTGGATTCTGGTACTCTGCCTCCTCAGGAAGGTATCATTATTCCTCCGACTGGTACAACCACTGATCCCACAGATCGCGAAGTAGTTATCATTCCTCCGCAAGAGACCAAACCCAAAACTGGCACTGGAGAAGTAGCTCTGGGTACATCCAGCTCCGGAACCACTCTGGAGACACCTGGTCTTACCGGTAGTGGCGGAAGCACATCCTATTCTCAGCTCTCTCCCGAAGTTCGGGATCTGCTGGAAGAGTTGAAGCAGTTGCGTGCTGAACGCGAGAAAGCCCAGAAGTCTCTTGATGATCTTCGTTCTTGGATTCAAGAGCTGAAAGCTGAACGGGATTAAAGCATACATATAACATAGCGGTGGAACGTAGGATTCATACTTTCCTATGTTGAAGCAGTACGCCAGGGTGCAAGCTGTATCCTGGCGTGCTTTTATTCACTGCAAATTAACTTAATGAGAGTCTAAAGTGAGCGGGGTTATGAAAAAGAATTTTATTGTGTTTTTGCTCCTTATGTTTGGGTTGACTTGCTTTTCTTATTTATCTGCCCAGACCATTGAGTACGACGAGAATGTGACTGTTGAGCAGCTACAAGAAGAAATCCGCATTCAGAGGCAGGAATTGCGAAAAGTCGCCAAAGAATTCTTGGTTGACGCGCTTCCGAGTGTCATTGAATTGAACCCTGCGCAAGCAAATGCAGAGTTACAAGAATTCAGCAGTACATTAAGCTTGCTGGGTGACAACGATGTCTTGTATCTTTTGGGGCATATGTATGCCAGAGCAGGTGAGAATGACAGAGCTATTTCCATATTCGACTCACTCCTGAAGACAGATCTGAATTATGGTGCACGCAAAATGCTCAATATTGTGTTGTACCGCAAACTGACCGAACTCCTGCAAGCCGGAGAGCGTCAGACAGCCAGAGACTATTTGAGCGCCATCGTTTTTGATAACTACAATACAGAGCAGTATTTCCCTGCTTATCTTTATCTCTACTCGGATCTAGGCACAGATAGTAAACATTTTGATGACGTATCAAATCTTATAATGCGCTACAACGGAAACCGGGAGATCGTCTTGAACGCGCTTCTGCCGCTAAAACAGAACGTTCTGAACCGTTTAAACTCATTGGACATAGACACGTTTTATCAATCACCCAGCAAAGCAGCATTAAAAGACTTGTCAGGGCAGATTGATCAGATCAAATTGGATATTACAGCCATCTACAACGAAATAATCGGCATGGAAGGAATTCTCTTCCTGGATACCATTATTGAAAACTATGACATAGAAATGAGCGGTTTGGATGAGTTAAAGCACTTGATGACAGATTATGCCAATGCCTCCATCGGTTCTGAAGAATTTCTTATACCCGCCATGAAGTACATTGAAGCTTCAAAGCAAAGTCTGGCTTTCTATGATCGGGTATTAAAACAGTTTGACCTGGTGTTATCGCAGAACTTCCTGAAGCTTAGCACCGAAGCGACCTCAGATACCGAAGTTTATACCGGCGATTTGTATCTGGATCGCATATTCCAAATCCAGATGATAATTACATCCTACGATGAGATAATCAAAGAGATCGACGAGCTATTAGCCAGCGGAGAGTTCCCGGAAAGCCACGATCGCCTCATGATGGAAAGAAATGAGGCCATGAGAAGTAAAGCTGAAGCTGAAGTATTACATCAGAAATATGTGAGTGATGTACACAACCTGGATGCTCAGGAAGGTGAAGCCCTGTTGGAAATCCTGGATGAATACTATGCTCTATTAGCGGAAAAGAAGCAGTTGGATGACACTGCCACTGATTATGAAAACTATGTATTAAGCCTCTCCAATACTATGTATGATGAGGATTTCCGCAACAGTATCCGCCCCATGATCGCCTCCCAGATCAGTGACGTAGCTTTATCTACACAACGGGATGCGGTTTATAATGAAGGCTGGGATGAGACTCTTACTGCAATGGATTTCATCACCCTGCAGATGTCTTACCGCAGCTTGATGGCGGTTTACCAGAAGTACCTGGAAGCTCAGATCTATCTTACTGAGGAAGAACAGGAAGAACACAAAGCATATTGGCGCTCCGAACAGCTGAAACTGATCGGCGAGATCAATACTTTCCTGGCAAACAATCCTGATTTTAGTTCGATTGACCAGCCCGGTGGCAATCAATTAGTAGGTACTGCCGATCTTTATTACTATTTAGCAGAGTTGCAGTACTACGCCATTCCCGAGGATCTGAATCCCGCATTGGTCAGTTATCGCAAGGCCCTGGAGTTGGATCCCAATCTGCCGAACCGGGATTTAGCCTTATACAATATCGCTTTTATTACCAGCGAATTGAAACGTATGGAAGTAAGCAACAACAAGATCACCTTCCGTAATACCGCTGGATTTGATGATGTTGCACCAGCCAATTCGCTGTATAGTGAAGCCAATTTCAGCGAAGCTCTAGCTGCTTTACAAGAGATTGTCCGAGATTTCCCGGATTCCAAAGTCTATGAGGAATCCGTATATCGCCTAGGCTTGCTCAATTTCAGTTTTTCCACCGACTCTGATAATCCCGAGCTCTATCGCGACAGAGCCATCGGATACTTCGATCAGATCGTAGCAAACTCCAAGAGCCCTCTCTACTACGATGCCCTATATCAAAGAGGATGGGTACGCCTCAATAGCTTTGCCGAGCAAGACCTGCGTATGGCTATGAACGACTTTATGGAATTGTTGAAAGCTTCCGAATCCGGTTTGATCACCGATAAGCAGCTTGCCGCAGACTACTGTTCTGATGCCGTGGACAACATCGCCTACTGCCTGATCGCTCTGGACGGAACTGATTTCAGCTCGCTCTCGCGGGGTATTGCCGAATTGCAGCGCGTTTTTGACGGTTATAGCAACGAGCAAATAGTTCAAAAAGTTTTGGATCGTTCTACTCAACTGAAACTGAACATGAACGCTTCACTGCAAGCGATAGACTTCTTACAGTTCAGGATCGATACTGCACCAATGGCACTGATAAACCCCGTCCTGCAGGACTCTATCCTCTTCCTGTACCACAACTCCGGCCAGAATCTGCGTGAAGGCGAAGACCTGGATCAGATTACTCAGAACATCTATCAAAAAATCATCAACAACTACAGCCATGATTCTCAATGGTACAGCCAAAATAAAGATAAAGACATCAGCCGCCAAATGAGCATAGTAGATAATGCTTACACTCAACGCGGTTTCAGATTGTACAATAACTTCGTGAATTCAATTAACCGCGAGAACCTCACTGCTTACGAAAACCATTTGCGTGTTTACAAGGAATTCGCTCAATTGCACAATCCCGATTATGAAGCCGACAGTGCATCATCAGATAGTCTGATTGTAACAGCATATTCTGTGCTGGCGGATCGTACTCAGGATATTCATGACATCAATTCAGCCATAAAGAAGCTCTATGATTATAACGATAAGCATCCTCAAAACAGCCAATTCTACGAAAATGAAGAATTGGCTATGATATATGCCCGCAATGCTTATGCCACAACTATGGATTTGATGGCAAGCAATGAATATACTGTAGAGGAAGGTGCTCCGGCAAATGAAGACGAAGCTTTTGCAGTTTTGAAGAACTGCGCGGACAGATATTTGAAGGTTAGCAATCAGGATCGCTTCAAAACTCCCGAAAGAATGACGAACGCTCTGGATGTTATCCTGCTCTTGGGAGACATTCAATTTGGCCGTGAAAAGTATCCTGACGCCATTGCTCTATACCAGCAAGCCTTGGAATACGAAGATTTGACGACGGACTCCGACAAACGTGACACCTACCTGAAACTTGCCGAAATGAGTATTCGCCAGGAACGTTTTGCAGATGCTGAAAGCTGGTTCCGCAAAGCTCTACCGCTGGCTGAGAGTGATGAAGACAGAGCCAATATCAACCAGGATATTTTGGTTCAAATTCAAAACAGCTTCGAGACTGCCTCTGGCTCCGGTGATTTTCTTACTGAAGCCAATGAACGCCTGAGACTGGCAGCAGAGATGGATCCCAGCCGCAGATTGGAGATCCTGGGGCAGAAGAACGAAGCCGTGGAAGCCTTCAAGAAAGCCGGTGCATATCAGCAAGCCATCGACCTCTTGATGGAGCTGGCCGCCTCGGATACAGAGTTGGACGCCATCTACACTCGCTACAGCCAAGCCATAGACATTGCCGAATCTGAGACCATGATGAACAATCCCACCCTGGCAGCGAGCTTGGAACAGGAGTTTATAGATGCTCATCCCGGCAGCAGTTACGCCTTCTTCCTACGCCTTGCCGCCATTTCCGCAAAAGCAGAAAATGCATCCCGCAGAACCGAAGCTGCCGAAGCTTATTTAGCTCTTTACGAAGAAGCACATGCCGGAAGTATTGACACCGAAGATGTGCCCGAAAGCAGCCTATTGGCAGACGCTATTCGCCTTTACAACCTGGAAGGAAACATCCCGACCGGTTATGCCTTGATGAATCGCTTTATCGAGACCTATCCCAATCACTCAGACACAGTACCTTATATGGAATACATGGCCAAGGGTTATTATGATCGAAAAGAAAACGAAGATTACAAGCGAATGGCCAAGGCGATATATGCCAAAGACCCCAGCAAAAACTCATATTATATGGACGTAGCCACTACGGAATTGCGAACCATTGCCCAGGAATTCGACGCTGCATACCTGAATCAGGATTTTGAAGGTGCCTTTGCTGCTCGCGATCGTTACCGCAGCCTGGAGAACGCATACAAGAAAGAAGGTCTCAGTTTCCCGGAAGACATCCACGAGATATTCGCTGCCGTTCAACGTGAATACGACAAGATCCAAGAACGCAAAGCCTTCCTGGCAAACTATGATTCACGCCTTGAGGCCTTGGGAAGATCCTCCATCTTTACTCAGAGTCCCGCTCAACAAATCAGAGTGGTTGCTATTACAACCTGGGATAGTAACCTTGGTGGCGGCGACAATCGCATCAAGAAGTATATGAGCACTATCGAAGCAGAAGTGAACAAGGTTAGAACCCTTATTCGCCAAACTGCGGAGAGTGAGATCGACATGGACAACGATCGTCAGATCAAGGCGCTTGCTTTGATCGCAAGAATCTATGACCGTGGTGCAGAGGTAGTGGGCACCCAGATAGAGACCTTCTTCCGCATCACCACCCAGGGCAGATATTACCGCGAACAATGGGGTGAAAATGCAGAAGCACAAATCCAAGGTTTCAAGATGCAAAATATTCAAGAGTACATCATAAACTCACTTACCTACAACAACCAGATATATACTCAATTCCATCTGGCAGGCTACCAAAATGCAATCACACAAGCAGCTAAAGACGCCCTCTTGAAATACAATCAGAGTGTTGAATACCGCAGTCAGGATTACGTGCTGGACAACCAATGGCAACAGAATCTGGATCCAGCCGCAACTACTGTTAATTTCAGCAGAATCCAGAGTCCGAAGGGGCAAAGCCTTGGACGCACCACAATTCCTTCAAACAACACTTTGAATGTGACACGCAGTTTCAATATGGATCTGGAACCAAACTTCGCCTATCTGCACATATCATTCCCCTTGGGTATCCAAGTAAAGCTGAATGGAAGTGTGGTAAATTCTTCCTGGGTGGTAATAGACACTCTGGAAGCAGGCAAACCCGCCAGCACGCTCTATAGCTTCATTATTCCCGGAGAGATGTTTGCCCGCGGTAGCAATGTGTTTGAACTGTCCTTGGAAAACAGCAGCGCCGATGAACAACAAGCTGCCCTTGCCTTGCAGACCATGACCAGTCTGCAACGAATCCGGGAAAACATCCCACCTGTAGTGAAAAACATCTTCACAAACTCCGGATGGAGAATAATCACCAGCGATCCGGATACTGGCGAAGAAAGCTCCAGTTATGCGGCAGATGCCTCAGAATGGAATATAACCTGGGACAATCTGGTAAACATGGAACCAAATGCAGCCCGCCCAATTTGGGTTTCCGAACTTGAAGGTCCGGTAAACGATCTGGTGTTTGAAACAGATTTTATGCTGGATTCGGAATTCAAAGAAGGTATCATAGAATTTATTGCTCCTGAAGCCGTGACAGTATATCTGAACGGATCAGAGATTGGTAGTGCAATTTTCGATTACGATCCGGACCCCCTCGAGATATACAAAGGCGAGGTCCTCATAAACGCAAGTCACGTAGTAAATGGTCGAAATGTGTTACGTTTCGAGGTATCCAATAGCTCGGTTTACCGGGGCTTTTTGGCAAAGATCACATATTCACAAGCAGGAAAGGAGGAAATCCGATGAAGAAACACCTGTTGATGGTAATTGTGCTTAGCCTCCTGGCAGGAGTGCTACTGGCACAACAGGCGAATCCTCAACCCACGACCGGTCCCATCCGCAATGCAGAAGGGATATTGGTTGATACAGAAGTCATTGAAATTCGAGTTGAAGCCATGGCACCGGTATCCGGTATCTACAAGTCAAAGTCCGACACTTTCCAAGCAACCGGTAAGTACCGTTTTGTAATAGACGACAGAATCGTTCAAGAGAACAGTGAAATACTACTAAATAAATGGCTTAAGGAGTCAAAATGAAAAGCAAGCTTAACATACTCGTTGTAATTGCCCTGTTATTGAGTGTTGGTTTCCTCTTTGCACAGGAAGCTACCGAAGCAGTACCCGAAACCGCAGCAGCATCCGGTAGCGGCGTAAACCTGATTGAAGTTTACAGCACCAGCGGATTTTGGGCTCACCTCATCCTGATCAATTTACTGATTGGTTTGACTTTGGCGGTCATGCGCTACGTTAAACTGTATGTACGAGAGAAGATTGATGCCGAGAAATTCTTCTTCAAACTGAAGAACTTCGTGAAAAACGATCAAATTGACGAAGCAACAAAGATTGCTGACCAATTCAAGGGCACCACAATGGGCTTCATTTTCTGGAGTGGATTGTCTGTTTTCAAAGATGTGCGTAAAACCGGCAAGAAGGGCGAAGAAGCCCGCATCGCTGTTCAAAACGCATTTGATGAAGCTGTGTTGCAGAAAGTACACCTACTGGATGGCGGATTATTCTGGTTTGATACTCTGGCCCAAATCTCCACCTACCTTGGACTTCTGGGAACCATCTTTGGCCTCATCCAAGCTTTCAACTCTTTGCGTTTCTTAACCGGTGTTGCAGCTCAGAACGCTCTTACCGAAGGTATCTATATGGCTATCGGAACTACTGCTCTCGGTCTAATGGGTGCTATTCCGCTTACTCTGATCAAAGGTGGTCTCTACACCCGCGCTCAGAATTTGATTAGCGATATCGACGAATACAGTGTGAAATTGGTGAACCACATTAACAACCAGATCAAGGAATAAGATCATGGCAGGACTAAATCCTTCAGGGGCGAGAAAGGTATATCGCCCTTCTGAGGCAAGGCAGCAAAACAGTCAGACTGCACCTGAGGAACCAAACTTGATTCCTATTATGAATCTTTTCGTCTCGATCATACCTTTTTTGATCATGATGATTTCGATCTCACAGGTAGCTCTGATTGCGCTTAGTTTTACCTCAGACGGAGGTGGTGGCGGAACTGGAGAAGGTGGCGGTGCTCAAGCGGAAATCGTCGAAATTCATCTGATGATGAAGGAACATGCACAGGCCCAACTGTTCCCTGGAATGGAAATACGAGAACCGGACAAAAAAACCATTCACAAAATACCGTGGCTTAGAGAAGATGTTTACGATTTTGACGGATTGAACACCTTGCTGGTGGATCTGAAAGAAAAGTATTCTGATACTACTGAGATTGCCGTAATCGTACATCCTGATGTTCTGTATGACACCCTGATCCGCACCATTGACCTCTGCAAAGATAACGGTTTTGTAACAGTACATTATCGTAACCCCAAAACTACATACATTTATTAAGGCTGGGGGAGGATATTATGATTTCGAATCGTAGTCGTAAGGGAACCAGACAAGTACGTCGTAAAGTAGAAGACGTAAAGAGCTTGTCGATCACTTCTCTTCTTGACGCATTAACTATCATCCTGGTTTTTCTCATCAAAAACGTGTCGATGGATGCAGTGAAGATTAACCAGTTACCGGATATGAAGTATCCCACCTCCATCACCAAAGAGAAACTGATGGAAAACGCCATGGTGACTCCTGTCAAATTGTACATGGACAGAGTACTACTGGGTATTGGCAGCCAATATCTTGGGACTCCCCAGGAAATGGTGGAAAGTGCTGAAGTTCGCCAAGTCATGCAGGATTTCTTCAAAACTGAGATCAGTGTGATCCCGGAAGACAAACTTGGTGATGCCTGTCTAATAGTTCAGGCCGATGCAGATCTGCCTTGTGGATATGTAACTCAGATAGTGAGTGTTGGCACCTCAGTGGGTTACGCAAACATTTATTTCGCAACTTTGGAAGAAGCAGATTGGTTACAATCATACCGAACTGCCTCTAGAATGTAAGGGGAGGTAGTATGGCTAAAATACTAAGTCTTAGATTGAACTATAAAGGGAAGTTTCTGGATTACGCCAAAGAAGGCAGAGAAATCAAAAGAAGCTTCACAATTGGCTCAAACAAATTCCTGCAATGGCAGATATTAGCCCCTTCTTTTCCGGATAAACACCTCTTTGTAAAACAACAAGGCGGCGAATACGTAATGCAAGTGCTACCCGGATCTCAATTGACCATTGAGAAAGACGGCAATGTCTTGGACGGTAACTATCTGAAACAGAACAAACTGCTTTCAGGAAACCAATTGGTTTTGAAGAAAGACCTGAAAGGTACTGTTACTCTTGCTCCAGATTGGGACGTCCATTTCGAATACCGCGAACCATGGGTGGCTGTGCTTACTGCTGAAGAAAAACAAATTGTAGCACAATATGCTCGCAGAGCAAAACCTGACTCTACTACCCGCTTCAACCGGATGATGATGTGGATGATAATCTTGCTTGCCGTTGTGTTTGCTATCCTGTTTGATCTTGCCCTGAAACCTGACTATGTGATGGAAGAAGAAACCGTGGCACAACGCCTTGAAAACATCAAGAGCGAAGCTCAGCGGGTTGAAGCAGATCTCACTCCTATGACTCAAAGCTTCGCACAAGAGACTCCTCCGGAAGAGACTGGAGAAGCTGAGACCGGCCAAACTGCCCAACAAGGCGTACCCGGAGCCTACGGCTCTTCTGCCCTGGATGCTGCTTTTGCCGGCGGATTCGATGCAAGTGCAACCGGTGTAGCACCTACTCTTAAAATCGTCACAGTACAGGAAGGCTTTTCTGCCCGTCGTCCCGGCGGAGGTGGAGGTGGAGGTGGTACCGGTGGTGGCAGCGGAGCTTTCGGCGGAGCCGGAACCGGAGCAGGATCCTCTTTCAGCGCAACCAGCACTCCGAATTTCGGTGACGTAGGATCCGTTGTGACCCGCGGACCGGCAACTGCCGGACATTCCGAACGTCCTGCTGGTGTTGCAGGCACGCACATCGTTGGTGATGCCAGCGCTCTTGCTCCCAGCGGCAAAGCTTGGGGCGACATTGTGGAACAGCAAAGAATTGCTGCAGATTACAAACGCAGAGGCATTCAGACCCTCAAAGAAGGTAGTGTAACCGGATTGGATGAAGCCGGAATAGCCCGCGTTACAAATCTGCGTGATCAGGTGGAAGCTCGTAAGGCTCAGATTGACCAAGCCTATCGCGAAGCTCAATTACGCCAAAGCGTAAGCTTTACCATCACCCTGTTTATAAACGCCAATGGTACGGTTAGAGAATCAATGGTGGTTCCTGCAGGAGCTTATCCAGAATCCTTTGTGGCACGTGTAAAATCCATCGTAAACAGCTGGAGATTCAATGTAAGCCAGGAAGAAGCATACCAGTTCCGCGTAAGAGCAGGATAATGTAAGTTAATCAATCATATACTTAATAATGGCCTCGTTATTGTACGAGGCCTTTTTTTGTGAGCTTTGTATTGACAAAAATCAGGCTTTCCATTGCCTATAACCATGCATTACTACAAAATCGCACTCCCTCTTGGAATAAACCGTGATTTCAGCTATAGCAGCCAGGATCCCATACCTCTGGGTGCCCGGGTGTTGGTACCTCTCAAAGCCAAACTGATGCTGGGTATATGTCTGGAAAGCCATACTGCTGGAAAGCTAAACTACAAGTCCGTTGCCGAGGTTTTGGACGACACTGCCATCCTGCCACTTGAGTTGATCAAGCTTGCAAGATGGATGTCCGAATACTATCATTGCAGCATGGGAAAAGCACTATTTGCCATGCTTCCTGCAAAGCTGCAAAGTGATGTGGATGCCGAACTGATCTGGATTGGCCCCGAAGAAGATATCCCCCCTCAGTTTGAAGCACTCTACAGAGCTTTGATCCACAGTGGAAAAAGCCGAATATGCGATCTGCGTAAAAGCTTCCCCAATCTTCCCATATACCGTCTCTGCGAAGCCGCTGCAACTGCAGGTTTACTAAAGATAGATAACAAATTGCGGCACAAAGATAAGCCCAAGATCCTAAATTTTATTCAGATAATAAGTAGTGATTTTGATCCGGACACTCTTCCACTCAGGCAAAGAGAAGCTTGGGAACTCATCAAAACTCAGACCAAGCCCTTCCCCATGGCGGACATCAGCAATGTAGTTTCCTACAGCAGCCTCAAGGCATTAGTGAAAAAGGGAATTATCAAGATCTTCCCCAGAGAAGTGCAGAGCGCTCAATTACTCAGGGATACAGGCGCAAAAGCCAAGAACATCGTGTTGAATGATGCACAGATTTCTGCCATCTCAGAAATATCCTCAGATTTTGGCAGCTTTCAGGTTCACTTACTCTATGGCATCACCGGTAGTGGCAAGACCGAGGTATACATCGAGATAATCCGGAAGTATCTGAATGCCGGAAAATCCGTGATCTTTCTAATCCCGGAGATCGCCCTCACTCCCCAAATGCTGGACAAATTTGATGCAAGCTTTGGTGAACAACTCGCCATACTACATAGTCAGTTAACCGACACCCAACGCTTTGCCCAGTGGCAAAAGCTGCAGAATGGCGAATGCCGCATCGCTCTTGGAGCCCGTAGTGCGATCTTTGCTCCCGTGCAAAACCTGGGACTGATCATCGTAGATGAAGAGCATGAACAAAGTTATAAACAGGATAGCCAACCCCGCTACAATGGACGGGATGTAGCAATAGTACGAGCGCAACAGCAAGGTGCGCAAGTTATATTGGGTTCTGCCACGCCATCTCTGGAAAGCTGGAACAACAGTATGACCGGAAAGTATAAACTGCACAAATTGCTTCAACGCCCGATGAACTACAAATTGCCGGAAGTTAGAATCCTGGATCTCTGCGATTGTGACAGCACAGAACTGATTTCGGACGACTTGGCCAAGGCGATAGCACAACGGCTGGATCGTAAAGAACAAGTAATCCTCTTCCAAAACCGCCGCGGATATTCATCCTTTGTGCAATGCTTGAAATGCGGTAAACTGATTACCTGTCCAAACTGCGAAATTAGCATGTATTACCATCGCGACCGTGAAGAAATGCAATGTCATTATTGCGGATCCTTCTACCCCGTACCCCGACGATGCCCCTCCTGCAATTCTTTTACTTTTTCCTATGGATATCCTGGAACTCAGAAGGTAGAACAAAGCCTGAAGATTCTTTTTCCCATGGCGCGGATTCTCAGATTGGATAGCGACAGCAGCCGCATCAACCTGAAAAGCATGTATCAACGCATGAAAAAGCATGAGCTGGACATTCTGTTGGGCACGCAGATGATCACCAAGGGACTCGACTTTCCCAATGTAACCCTGGTTGGCATCGTGAACGCGGATATCAGCTTGAACATCCCGGATTTTCGCTCTGCGGAACGAACCTTTCAGCTCCTTACGCAAGTAGCGGGACGCAGCGGCAGAGCAGAGAAGAAAGGAGAAGTAATCATCCAGACCTACAATCCCGAGCACTACGCCATTCAATATGCCAGCCATCAGGATTTTGAAGGCTTTGCCCGCGTGGAAACAGCATTGCGTAAAAGGCTGTATTACCCTCCCTACTACCGTTTGGCGCGCATCCTCTATCAAAGCGCAGATGAACAGGAAATCGTTTCCGAAATGGCACGCTTGAGCCGGGATCACCTGCCCAAGACCGATGAGCACTTGCTTATTCTGGGCCCTGCCCCCGCTCCCTTTACCAAGATTAACAACATGTACCGCCATCATCTCATCTTGAAGGGCTACAATCCGGCAGTATTAAAACAAGCCATAGACAATATCTGCAATTCCTTTAAAACCAAGCTCTATTTTCAGATCGACATTGATCCTTCGATGTTGATGTAGCAGAGTTTCAGACTATATATCCTGGATATTCCCCCTATATATCCGGCAGTGCCGAACTAGATATAAACGCGTTATAATGCAGTGGTCACTCGATGATAACCCGATGATATCTGCTTCATATATAGTAAGCTCAGAGGGGGAAGATTGAGACTGAACGACGGATGCTGTAAATGGAGGAGCGGCTTGGGCTCAGAGCCTGCTCAGATATCCACCAGTGGAGTATGACAATACTGATCTGCCACCATGAGGTTGATGTCGCTACGGATGGTTTGCAGATACTCGTTCATCGTCTGATATGCCAGATCGGGGCGGTTGTTGGTTTCTGAAAGGTGAGCCAGCACCAGGTTTTTCAATCCCGGATGCAGCACTTGGGAGAGAAGTCCCACCGCTTGTTCGTTGGAAAGGTGTCCGTGTTCGCTTTTCACACGTTTCTTCAGATTCCAGTCGTAAGGGCCGTCCATCAGCATCTGCAGGTCGTGATTGCTTTCCAGTACCAAAGTATGCACATCACTCAGTTTGGTTACGGTCAGTTTGGAAAAGTACCCCAGATCGATGGCTACACCCAGCTTCCGGTCATCATGTTCAAAGGTAAAGTTGCAGCTGTCCACCGCATCGTGTGAAGAGCGGAAAGGCTGTATCAGGATGTCTCCAATCAGAAACTCTGTTCCAGCGTCAAAATAGCACAGACGCTCATCCACGCTACCCAGTCTGTGCGAGCTATAGGCAAAAGTATCTGGAGAAATGTAGAGCGGGATTTTCAGGCTGCGGCACAGCGCTCCGGCGCTACGGGTATGATCGGAATGCTCGTGGGACACTATTACGGCTTTGATGATGCTGCGCTGGATTCTAAGTGTGTCTAGAGCTTCCCAAATCCGCTTCATGCTGATCCCTGCATCCAAAATAATCCCTGTATCCCGGCTACGCACGAGGATCGAATTACCTTTGCTGCCGCTGGCAAGTACGGAGGTTTGGAACATAAGCCTAAATTCTTACAATGCGATAATAGCGGTTGTTCAGCTTGTCGTACTCACTCCAGACTGCATCGGGAGGAGCGGCGGCGAGCAATTGACACACTCCGGCGCTTTGGGCGTCCAGATTGTCACAATGGTGCAGCAGAAGTGCTTCCAGAGTTTGCGGCAGGCGCACAGATGCTTTCTCGTATTCGCCATGATGGGAAAGGATGAGATGACGCAGATTTAACAACACTTCTTCAGGAAATCCTGGGATCCGGGATGCAGCCTCGACCACCATCTGATCACCCATACTGAGATGCCCCAATAGGCGTCCCTCATCGGTAAAATCTATACTGGCCTTTCCATGGTATTCTCTCTGTTTGGCGGCGTCATGCAGTAAGGCTCCGCAGAGCATGAGATCCATGGATACCGGATACTGGGTAGAGGTAAACTCGCACAGGGCAGCTACGGCTACGGTATGTTCGATGAGCCCGTGAACATAATTGTGGTGCCAGCTTTTAGCGGCGGGGGCTTCCAAAAAACGCTGGAAAAACGGTTTATCATCGAAGATCTCGTGTAAAAGTCGATTGAGATATTCATGTTCTACTTTATCCACAAATTCCCAAAAGCGTTCTGCCAGAAAATCCGGAGTAAATCTGCTTTTTGCCACAAACAAACCAATATCAAATTCGCTTTTATCCGCAAAACGCAATTGTTGGATACTCAGTTGAATCTGGCCTTTGTAATTCACCACTTGAGCTTTGATGTGAACCACATCTCCGGCATCGAAAAGTTCACTGGTCTTAGCAGCGTCTTTCCATACATTAGCCGTGACATAACCGCTTCTATCCTGAATCTTTATGCGGATAAAGCTGCCGCCCTTACCCTCTCGCAGTTCTTTCTCCTGAGCCAGATAGAACCCGCTAATCTCTTTGTTCTCATGCTGATGCATGTCTGCTACAAAAATGTGTTCTTCCATACTATATCACTTAATAATGCTTATTTTCTTCGTTTGAGGGGCCTTACCGCTTTGTTCCACACGGATAAAGTAAATGCCTGATGCTGGGAAGAGCTTTCCGCATAGATCCAGTTTCCCCGTGATGTCGTTTTGCCTGTGGATCCGCTGACCTTTCAGGTTGTAAATGCTTATCTTCGCTGCAGTAGCGTCTTTTATGCTGAGATGCAGATATTCATCCTGCCTCAGCGGATTGGGATAAGCGCTAAAGCTCAGGCTTGGTGTATATAAATCCGCATTTGAAGTATACTGCTGGGGGTCAAAATCGTAGAAATTCATAAAATGAATTCTGCCGCCGTACTGATCCTGCAACCAATAGTAGATGCGGTAATCTGTCTCTGCACTGTCATTGAACAGATTGCTAAAACTTACACTGTAAGTCTTTTCCACAGTTACTTCCGGTTGGAGGGCCGTATTTATGGTATCGGCAAAACAAATCCACTGTAATAAACTGTATTTCTGTGTACTTTCTGCGCTTGGTTTGGCAAAAAGACCCACAAACAAACGGGAATCCAGTGTGATGTTTTCCAGATTGGACTCATACAAGCTCGTGTTCTGATTCAGCAAACTGACGCTAAGATACATGTTTGCGGACTCCGGAATGGAATCCAACCGGCAAGAGGATTCAGAGATAAAGGTGCGATCGGCAGAGATGTCGTCCAATAGCTCGGCAAAACTGCTTTCGTAAGCTTGCGTAAGCCCGATAATGCGGCTGTGTCCATTACCGATAGTTTGAGGTAACGCATTGAAACCATACCAATTGAAGCGTTGCATTGCTCCCAGATTTGATAATGGGTCAGATAACAGAGGATAGTAGTCCAGCACATGAAAATCACGGTTCAAATATGGAGACTGGATCGTGGAAATAGCATTGTCACCGCTAGTACGCAGAAAGTTCTCCACCACTTGACCTGGCATGGGATCTGCAAATATATTGAAAAAGCAGTTGAAGCTGTTATTGCCGGAGAGAGAATCACTCTCGGCAATTTCACTAATCAGCTTCATATCAAGACGTAGTTGCAATGGATCTGAGGGCAGCTCTATAAACTGCAGATCACTGGTATAGTCAAAGCTGCTAAGTGGGGCAAGGCTCTGAGGCAAGGCAATATAGAGACTGTCAAACCGGGGTTCTCCCGGCCGGTTCATCGTGATGCTCAAGCCCACCTCATCCAGTGTCTGATTGCTGTGATTGTAACCTGTGAATCTGGGATACACTCTGCTACCTGGCAACAGATCTCCCTCAAGGTAAAAATCACATAATTCCAGATCCACCTCTGTGTGAGTGAAGTCGCCTAACAAACCAAACAGCAGTTCACAGTTAAAACCGGCATTGCTAAGTGAAGACAGGTAAAACTGATCGCCCACGGTTGTCATGTAAAAGCTATTATCACCGCCTCCCGCACTAGCCGCTACATAGCGGGATTGCATGTTTGTCTCGTATGTAACCACCAGCCAGGCAATATCATGTGTGCTGGTGGAGGGAAAGGCGATGTCAATCTGCTGGGATGATACTTCCACCGTTTGCACGGATACTACGCTACCAGGTTGAGATACATTGTCCGTACAAAGTTCTACCGTTACTTGTCCTCCAGGATTCGGAAACCACAGTCTGGCTCCGCTAGCGGTGAAGTTCACGTTGCTCATAAGAGGATATGCCTGGCTAAAATCGAATCTCACCGCCCATTTATTGGCACCGTAAAAGCTGTAGTCATGTGCATTATTATGCAGATAATAGTGATACTCGCGGTCCTGCGGGATCTGCTCTCCGTCTGCAGATATGCATACTATCCCATACAGATAGCTGAAGAGCAATGCCAGGATGATAAGGCTGCGTTTCAAGCTTGCAACTCCGCTACCAGAGCGATGGCACGTTCCAGATCGCGATTCATGGCTGCGACCAAGTCGTCAGTATTTGCAAACATCCTTTCCTCCCTGAGATAATGTAACAATTCCACCTGCATATTATCGTCGTAGATATCGCCGGTAAAATCGATCAGAAAAGTTTCTATCTCCACGATTCCTGTGTGTTTCACTGTAGGAGACTTCCCGATATTGGTCAAGCTAAAAAAAGACGCTTGCTCCAAATGTGCTTTGCTGAGATATATCCCTTCCGCGGGGATAAGCTGGTGCGGATTGCTCAGGATCAGATTTGCGGTGGGGAAACCAAACTCCCTGCCCCTGGCCAAACCCTTCCCCACTTTGCCTGAAAGACGGTAACTCCTGCCCAAGAGATGGTTGGCTTCTTCGATCTGTCCCCGGCTCAGAAAGTCTCGGATCATACTGCTACTGATCGGTTTGCCCTCAAATAACTGCGGTTCTACATACTCCACCCGGAAATTGAAACGCGATGCAAATCGCTCCAGAAAGCTGCGATCGCCTTCCCGGTTTTTGCCGAAATGGCTATCGTGACCTACTACGATGATTTTTGGCCGCCAACGCGGAATGAGCACATTCTGCAGGAAATCTAGTGCAGAGGTTTCAGCTAAGTCCTGGGAGAAATCGAGCATTTCCACCTGGTCAATGCCCAATCGCTTCAATTCCTGCTCTTTCACTTCCGAGGGACAGAGCAATTTGGGCAGAGCTCTTTGATTCAGGATAAAGGCCGGGTGATCTTTGTATGTGATGATCACGGATTTCAAGCATTCGGTAGAAGCAAGTTCGCGAACTCTATCCAGAAGCTTGCGGTGACCCAAATGAAGGCCATCGAAAGTACCCAGACTGATTACGCACATGTCTTGCCTCCGTCCATCACCAATTGTGGGATAATCTCAAGGGATTCTACCTTCGCTATACCCAGAAAGAGTCCATTTGCAGAATATATCGCTGTATCCGGGGCATCAGCAGCATCTGTCGGCAGTCTCATACCATGCAAAAAGCTCTTTGACTGCGATTCGGAAAGCTCGATTGCAGGTAGATGATGGAGTATCCTGTGCACATCAAACGTTTTGGAGTGTATGTCCTTTGCCAGATCTTCCACAATGCATGCTTCATCCACACTGATGTCTGCGATTGCGGATCTGCGAAGCTGAGTAGTCATTCCCACACATCCCAATTCACCGGCGATGTATTCACTTAGGGCGCGGATATAAGTGCCTTTGGATACTTTAGCTCGATAGCACAAGCGTTTATCTTCGATTCCGCTCAAGAGTTCAAAATCCAGTATCTTCACCTCACGCATGGGCATGTCCACCTCAATCCCCTGCCGGGCAAGTCTGTATGCCCTCTTACCTGCAATCTTCACAGCGGAGTATCTCGGAATGGGCAGTTCTTGCAGAGCCCTAACTTTCGTTTCGAGATTGGCAGGAATGCTGAGGCTCTCCGGAAGCTCCGTTTCCTCTATGATCTCTCCTTCAGGATCGCCGGTACTGCTCTTGCTGCCTAGCAGTAACTCCACTTCATAGACCTTGTCTTGGGATAAAGCGTATTTTAACAATCGGCTATATTGACCGGTAGCGCAGATTAGGAGTCCAGTGGCAAATGGATCAAGGGTGCCGCTATGCCCTATCTTGCGGATGCCCAATATCTTGCGTAGGGAACTAATCACTTTGAAGGAGGAGATACCCGCCTCCTTGTCGATCAGGAAGAACGAATTCATGATAAGGAATTGGCCTGCTTCAGATCGTGCAAAATGACTTCCTGCACTTCCTGAAGACTGCCCATCAAGGTCAATCCGGATGCTTGGCGATGCCCACCGCCTCCGTGCCGAGCTGCTACTTCGTGCATATCCAGGATTAAAGAACGTAGCGATATTTTCCACATTCCGGGTTCATCTTCACGAAAATAAGCGATGGCACTGAGGCCAGATATGCCCTGTACCCAACGAGTTACGCTCATATATGCAGAGGGATCCACATCCAATTCTTCCGCCAAAGCTTTGTCGGAGTGCAGAAACAGGTACTTGCCATCCTCGAACAGGCGGATTGTGGATAGACTTCTGCCCACATAGAGCATTTCTTTGGCACTGTGATTTTGCAGATAAGCCATGTGCAGCTCGTGGGCTTTGATGCCTTCCTGGGCAAGCTCTGCGGAGATCTCGAACATGGTGGCATTGGTATTGGCATTACTAAAGTTGTTGCTATCGTTCAGAATGCTTACATACACACAATCTGCCACATATTTCCGAACAGCGGGATTCAGCTTTTGAATTGTCTCTCGCATACTGCGCCAGATCAACGCTCCCACCGAAGGATAGCTGTAATCCACCAGTTGCAGATCTGCAGGGATGTGATTATGCTCTATCATATGGTGATCCAATACTGCCACTTTCCGGGCTTTGTCCAGAAGTGTATGCCGGTTACCGATGCGGTCGTAGCTATTGCAATCCAGCACAATCACCAGCCCAAAGTCCATGTCTTCGTGAAAAGCTTGCACCTTTGTGTATCGCATCAGGAAAGCATAGCGATCCAGCTCTTCCCCGTCGGTAACGATGGTAGAGTCGAAACCGGAAGCTTTCATGATCTCCTGCAAGGCAAAGCAGGTCACCATGCCGTCGCCGTCCGAATGGATATGAGTAGTCAACGCGATGCTCTCAGCCTCTTTCACCAAGGCAAAGAAGTCGCTCGATATGTCTTTATTCATCAATTGTATGTCGTGATCGTTGTGATTCAACAGGGTAGCTCAATCATCCTCATCATCATCGTCGTCGTCATCGTCAAAGTCTTCATAATCATCTTCGTCGAGGTCTTCGTCATCATACTCATAGTATTCATCATCATCAAGATAATCGTCGATATCGATGTCCGGATCGTAATCGTCAGCATCGTCATAATCGTCTTTGATACCAGCCAAAAGGGCTTCCACTTTCGCGGCGCGGTCTTCGGTATCATCGTAGAAGAATGAGAGTTCAGGTATTGTTCTCATAATTTGTGCTCCTGCAATTTGTTTCTTAAAGAATCCGCTTGTCTTCATCAGGTGCTCCCGGATCTCGTTGTGCGAGGCGGGATTGTTGTAATGGGAAAAGTATATCTTTGCATAGCGCAGATCTTTGGAGATCACTACATCCGTGATGTTTACCCAAGCCAACATGGGATCCCCCAGTTTCTTGCTGAGTGTGATGTTGAAGATCTTCTTCAGTTCTTCCTGCAATCTGGGTATGCGATAGTTCTTCATCAGAGTTTCTTGGCTACCTCTTGTTCGATGTATGCTTCAAAAACGTCGCCTTCTTTGATGTCGGAGAAGTTTTCCAGAGTGATGCCGCAATCGGAACCCGCACGGACTTCTTTCACATCGTTGCTATAATGCCTCAAAGAGCTTAGCTTGGCTTCGTTAATCAGCACATCGTTGCGATATATACGTACCAGACAATTGCTTTGGATCACTCCGCGATCCACCTGACAACCGGCGATGGTACCAAGCTTTTTGATCTTATACACTTGTTTTACTGTGGCGCTGCCTATATTTTGTTCTTCAATCGTGGGAGCCAGCATTCCTTCCAGAGCTGCCGTGATATCGTCTATGGCATCGTAGATTACCTGATAGAGCTGTATTTGAACTCCTTCATCTTCCGCCAGGCGACGAGCTTGTTGAGTAGCACGAACATGGAATCCCAAGATGATGGCATCCGAAGCCGAAGCTAGTGATACGTCAGTTTCGGAGATACCACCCACGCTCTTGTGAATAATTTTAACCGATACTTCCTCATTAGCAAGTTTTTGCAAGCTATCCGCTATTGCCTCAGCCGAGCCGTCCGTATCTGTCTTCAGGATTATGTTCAATGTGTTTACCTGCTCTTCTTTGATGCGGGCAAAGATGTTTTGCAGACTGGATTTGTTCTGGTATTTCTCTCGTTCCATGCGGATTTGCTGACGCTCGGTCGAAATTGCCCGCGCAGTTCTCTCACTATCCACCTGGTTCAGGACGTCACCAGCCTTGGGTGTATCGGATAAACCGTAGATTCGTGCCACATCGCTGGGGTATAGCGTTTTCATTTCCAGACCGCTCGCATTCTCCATACGCCGAACTCTACCGCTAACTGCGCCGCAAACGATTATATCACCTCGTCTTAGGGTTCCCTGTTGCATCAGGATGGTAGCTACTGATCCCATGCGGGAGTCTTTCTGCGCTTCCACTACAATAGCTTCTGCCGGAATGTTCTCTTTCGCTTTCAGATCCAGCATCTCCGCTGTCAAAAGGATCAATTCTATCAGATTCAGGATGCCTTCTCCGGTCACGGTGGAAGTTTTGCACCATGGTACATCACCGCCGTATTGTTCCAGATAAACGCCAGCTTCCAGCAGATCAGCGATGGTTTTATCTACATTCGCTTCAGGCAAATCAATTTTATTAATCGCAATAATGAGCGAGACTCCTGCTGCACGGGCATGGTCGATAGCTTCGCGGGTCTGAGGTTTCACCCCTTCGGAAGCGGCAACCACGATCACGGCGATATCTGTAACATTGGCGCCACGGGCACGCATAGCGGTGAATGCTTCGTGACCGGGGGTATCCAGGAAAGTTATTTTATAGTTGTTTATTTCTATCTGATAGGCACCGATGTGCTGAGTGATGCCTCCGGATTCTCCGGCTACGATGTTTTCATTGCGGATATAATCCAGAATCGAGGTCTTACCGTGGTCCACGTGACCCATAATAGTAACCACAGGAGGCCTGGGCACTTCGGGAACATCAGCATATTTGTCCATTTCTTGTTCAATAAGCTCTGAGCCATACTCATCTTCAAAGCGGAAATCTACCTTGAACTCATCGCAAATCATCTCCAATGAATCCCGATCCAAACGCTGGTTCATGGTAACAAGCTGCCCCATCATAAAGAACTTTGAGATAATCTCGCTGGGAGATACATTCATGATCTTGGCCAGCTCGGACACCGAAGTGAATTCGCGAATGATGATCTCACTGCTGTTGTCTTCCACTACTTGCGCTTCTCGATGATACTTTTTGCGCTTCGTGGTTTTCTGCATCACTTTCTTGATGTTTCTGGAGATTACGGCTTCGTCAACTTCTGTGGGTTCCAAAACCTTGATTTTACCCTTTTTACTGGAGAGCAGAGCTTTTTTGTGCTTACTCTTTTCGCCCAGTTCATCGTGAACGGGTTTAGCCTTGCCAAACTTCTTTTCGATCTCCTTTTTCTCCGGAATCACCACGGGTGGAGAGGGAGGGGGAGTGTGGGTGGCTGTTGCACGGCTTTTGCGGGGTTTCTCCACCGCTTTACTCTTGCTCTCTCTGGCCTTTGGAGGCGGAGTAGCCTGCTTATAAGGCACGCGGATATCCAGGGATTCACGCTTCTTTTTTACTTCTTCGCGGGCTTTCTGTTCCTGCAATTCCTGATACGATGGTTTGGCTTCTTCCGGAGTAATGCTTTCTGCAGGTACCATAGGAGCTTCGGAACTTTCTTCCGCTATAGCGGTATCTTCTGCTTCTGCTTCGGGCTCATCTGACTTGGCAGCTTTCTTGGTTCGTTTGGCTTTTTCCGTTTTAGGCTCTTCTACTTCAGGTACCGGTTCCGGTTCGGTAGGTACTATTTCTTCTGCCTTGGCAGCGGCCTTAGCTTCGCTTTTCCTTGCCTGCTGGCGCAGTTCAATCAGTTTTTTACGGTCTTTTTCCGCTCTTTTTTCGGCATCAACCTGTTCGTTGTATTTTGCACGGATTTTATCCGCGACTTCTTCTTCGATAAAGCTCATGTGGCTTTTAGTTACCACACCCAGATCTGTAAGATGCTTTTTTAGAGCCATTGTACTGATCTTGAGTTCCTTGGCTAATTCATGTACTCGTATCTGCAAGGTTCCTCCACTCACGCCTGCCAATATTCGATCATCTTGGCAGCAAAATTTTTGTCGCTGATGCCAAACACTCCGGTGACGGGCAATCCCAAAGCAGCGCTTATCTCTGCCTGTTCTCCTGCGCGGATAATCAGCAACTTGTTACCGTCTTCTTTGATCTCGTAGCGAATCCGTTCTGCGGTACGCTCCGAGGTATCTCCGGCTATCACAATCAAGTGTATATGCCTGTGATGCATGCCTCTTATGCAGGCATCCACTCCCGCCACCAGTTTCCCTGCCTTACGGGCAAACTGCATCAGATTCAATATCTTGGGATTCAGCTCTGTCATTTCGCTGACCTCCCTTTTGCGCGTCTTTTCTGCCATTTGGGCAATAGGGCAACGCATTCCCTGGAGGGGCACACATACTGCTTGCGCCCTTGCAGCCGGCGAGCGAGGTCATACACGATCCCCGAGGGCATCATCATGAAGCCCAGCAGCTCTTTCTGTGCCCGCTTTGTCTTGCAGATTACACAGCTGCGAATGGGGATGTGTCCGGCTTTACTATTCATATTTGTCATTAGAAATACTTAGCAGCTTCCTTCAGCTTTTCCGCTGTTTTCTGGCCCATGCCTTCCAGGGATGCCAGTTCATTCACAGAGGCCTGGAAGATATCCTGAACACTTGTATATCCTGCATTGCGCAACACTTCGGCAATCTTGGGACTTACTCCGTCCAGTTCGGTGATATGGCTTACGGTGCGACGTTCTTTGGACATCTTTTCTTCATATTCTTCGCTGGTAAAGATGTCGATTTTGAGTCCGGTAAGCTTGGCAGCCAAACGCACGTTCTTGCCTTGCTTGCCTATGGCCACCACTTTGTCCGCTTCATCCACGATCACACTAGCGGCGCGGCCGCGTTCGACCACCACGCGCTTGGCATTGCTGATGCCCAGGGCGTTTTGAACCATCTGTTCCATGTCTTCGCTATGTACCACGATGTCGATCTGTTCGCCGTGCAGTTCTCTGCGGATACTGTCGATTCTGGTACCTTTTGGGCCCACGCATTCTGTGATGGGGTCCAAGCTCTCATCCATGCTTTCCAATTCCACTTTGGTGCGGATTCCGGGCTCTCTCACGATCTTGCGGATGTGCATCTTACCGTTGAATATGGAGGGGATCTCCGCTTCGAACAGCTTTTTCACAAATTCAGGATTCGTGCGGGAGAGGATCACCGTCACACCTTTATTTCCATTGCGGATATTGGTCACGTAGGCTTTGATATTGTCGCCCACACGGTAAAATTCGTTCTCAATCTGTTCGTCCAGCGGCAATAGCGCATCTGTGTAGCTGAAGTCTATGCGGTATCCGCCGTTGTTTTCGTCGATGGATTTTATCTTTCCGGAGACGATAGTGTGCTTCTGTTTATTGAAGTCGTTCTGTATCTTTTCATCTTCCAGATTGCGGATACGATCTTGAATAATCTTTTGCGCTGTTTTTACCAATTTGGGCTCGAACTCATACAGCGACATCTCTTTTTGGATGTAATCGCCTAACTGAGCGCGGGGATCAAAGTCTGCCCGGGCATCGGTCAAAGATATCTCGCCTAGTTCATTTTCCAATTCCACCACCTGGCATTTAAAGCGAACCTTTATGCCGCTCACCGCTTCATCGATATATACTTCCAGTTCGTTTTCAGGCCCCAATTTCTTGGACAAAGTATTTGTGATGGATTCCACGATGATCTCTTGGATCAAAGCTCCATCCAACTGTTTGATCGCGGCCAGCTTGATAACCGCATCCAGAATATTAGCGTTCATTGTTCTCACCTCGGACTATTCCCAAATATACTGTTTTGGCTCTGGAGATCGATTTCAGTGCAATCTCGATCCGCTCCCCGCGATCGTCCAAAACCACGGTATCCTGATTTACCTCCAGCAAAGTACCCATCACAGAGCGCTTCTCTTCCTCTTCGCTATATTGAACCGCCACTTTCTCATTGATGGCACTCACCCAGTGACTCTTCAGCTTTAGCGGTCGCTCCAAACCGGGAGAGGACACTTCCAGAAAATAGCGCTCCGGAATCAGATCAAAGGTCTCCAACTCATCACTCAGAGCCCGGCTGAAACGGGCACACTCATCCAGCGTTACTCCGCCGATCTTGGTAAGGTACACTATGATGATCCGCCCCTTGCCGCTCATCTTTTCATCAATGTCGTACAGGGCAAGATGCATTTCTGCGCAGATCTTCTTGGCGATGTCTTCAATCTGAGTTCTAAAGTATTGCAAATAAACCTCTAATCTTTGCGGAAAAACCGCTGTTCATATCCATTCTACCGGCAAATACTCGGTAAATCTCTTGTGACTGTGCCCGGAGAGCAAGTCCCCATGAGCGCAAACACATCTGTTTCACATCAAAAAAAATAGCTAACCCTTGTAGCTATCAAAACCGCAAATGCGGGAACCATAACAACTTAGCCGCCATCTTGGGCGGAATCTACTATTTGAGACAACATAAATTGCGATGATATCGTGTCAAGCAAAATGTGCAAGTTTCCACATTGATGCTTTTTGCTTCCTCTTGATATGAAGCAGATATCATCGGGTTATCATCGAGTGACCACTGCTTGATAACGGCTTTATATCCAGTTCGGCACTGCTTGGAATAGCACGCAGATTACGCAGATCACGCAGATTTTTGAAGGGTGGTTGGCCGGAGTCCCCAAAACCCCCTCAGGGTTGACATTTGATCTCTGCACTTTGACACCTCAGGAGAGCTGCAATAACGAGAACGTGCCGGAGGCATGAGCTACACTCCAGCAATACCATCAACTGCAGAACCGCAGCACTGCAACACTGCAGCACTACAGTACCGCTCAACAGCGAAGGCGAAGCCTGAGCGTTCAACAGGCCGAAGGCCGTTTCAACAGTGACGCGAAGCGGAACATTCAACCTTCCGAAGGAGACCTGTCGAATCCTCTAACAAAAAACCCCGAAGAGTATCCGGGGTTCTGTATTAGGTTGTTGTTAAGGTTATTTTAAGTTTGTATCATATGACCATAGGAGTAAGCTATCAGAAATAAGGAGACTCTTATGGACAAGATTAAGTCAGAGCAAGGATATGGCGTGCAGCGACTGAAATCGAAGGACGCTCGCAGTG